>JBGPLH010000098.1:0-10017 GCA_041486365.1 Thermodesulfobacteriota bacterium
CGAGCCGCCCGAAGGGCGGCGTTCCCATGGTGTCGGCGCGAAGCGCCCTTCCGCCTGGGAGGGCGAGGCTCCTGCCGAGCCGCCCGAAGGGCGGCGTTCCCATGGTGTCGGCGCGAAGCGCCCTTCCGCCTGGGAGGGCGAGGCTCCTGCCGAGCCCACCACCCGATCAAGTGCTCGCCGGGAGACTCACCCTCCCGCGTGTCGTTCAGCCCCGGTGTTCCTTTGTATCTCCGTGCTGCCTGCGGGCATCTCACGCCCACGATCAACACGCCCGAAGGGGGAACCGGCATGACGCCGAGCGATGCGATGCCCGCGGAACCCGCCCCCGAGGCCGGCCCCCGGCGCCTCACGACGAATAGGATCGCCCTCGTCCTCGCCGGCATCGCGATCCTCGCGGTCCTGACCATCCTCGGCCGGCACGCGGGAGCGGCGATCCCGCGCTTCGCGGCCTGGGTCGAAACGCTCGGCGTCTGGGGTCCCGTGGCCTTCGTCGCGGGCTACGCGCTGGCCACGGTGGCCTTCGTCCCCGGCTCGCTCCTCACGCTGGCCGCGGGCGCGATCTTCGGACTCGTGAAGGGCACCCTCCTCGTCTTCGTGGCCGCAGTGCTCGGCTCCACGCTCGCGTTTCTCCTGTCGCGGCACGTCGCGCGCGGCGCCATCGAGCGACGCGTTTCGGGCGACCCACGCTTCGCGTCGATCGACCGCGCCGTCGGCGAGCAGGGGCGCCGCATCGTCTTCCTGCTCAGGCTCTCGCCGGTGTTCCCCTTCAACCTCCTCAACTACGCCCTCGGCCTCACGAAGGTGCGCCTCTCCGACTACGTCGCGGCGTCCGTGGGCATGCTTCCGGGCACGCTGCTTTACGTGTACTACGGCAAGCTTGCGGGCGACGTCGCGGCGCTGGCGGGCGGCGCGGCCGTGAAGAAGGACGCGGCCTACTACGCCGTGCTCGTGCTGGGACTGGCGGCCACGATCCTCGTGACGACGATGGTCACGCGCGCAGCGCGCAGCGCGCTGCGGCAGGCGACCGGCCACTAACCGCACTTTCGTCTGAACCCCCGTTCAGGTAGGCTTTCCCTGTGCGGCGATATCGCCGCTTGCGAGTCTTCGGAGGACCGGATGATCGACCTCTATACCTCGATGACGCCCAACGGCTGGAAGGTCTCCATCCTGCTCGAGGAGCTGGGCATGCCATACACCGTGCGGCCGATACGGCTCCAGAACGGCGAGCAGAAGGAGGACTGGTACCTGAAGATCAACCCGAACGGCCGCATCCCCACCATCGTGGATCGCGACGAGGGCGACTTCGCCGTCTTCGAGTCGGGCGCGATCCTGATCTACCTGGCGGAGAAGGCGGGGAAGTTCCTGCCGAAGGACCGCAAGGGCCGCTCGACGGTTATCCAGTGGCTCATGTTCCAGATGGGCGGCATCGGTCCGATGCAGGGCCAGGCGCACGTGTTCTTCCGCTACGTGCCCGAGAAGATCGAGTTCGCCATCACGCGATACCAAAACGAGACGAAGCGGCTGTACACGGTGCTCGACACGCGCCTGGCGAAGGACGAGTTCCTTGCCGGCGACTACTCCATCGCCGACATGGCGAACTATCCGTGGGTGAAGCTGCACGACTGGGCCGGCGTGGAGGTCGACGATCTTCCGAATCTGCGGCGCTGGATGGACACCATGGCCGCCCGCCCCGCGGTGGAGCGCGGCCTCGCCGTCCCCGGCGAGACGAGCGACGAGGATCGCGCGAAGTGGCTGGAGAGTTTCAGGGCGGGGAAAGGCTGACGCACCGGAACCCCGCGAAGATCTCCCGCACCTGGGGCTGGTACCAGTTGCGAAACGTGGCGCGCAGGACCTCGGGGCTCGTGGCGAAGGAGCCGCCGCGCAGGACGCGGTGGGCGCCGTCGAAATACGGGGCTGAGTATCCCTCGTAGCCGAAGGGTGCGAATCCCGGGTAGGGTGCGAAGACGCTCGAGGTCCACTCCCAGACGTTCCCGTGCAGATCATGGCACCCGAGCGCGCTCGCGCCTGACGGGTGCGCGCCGACGGGCGTCGGTCCGCCCGCCGCGAGATCGTGGTTCGCCCGCCGGGGGCCGGGCGGCGCGTCGCCCCAGGCGTGCAGGCGCTTCCCGCCCGCGGGATCGAAGGTCGCCGCGCGCTCCCACTCCGCCTCCGTCGGCAGCCGCCGTCCCTCGAACCGCGCGAAGGCCTCCGCCTCGAAAGAGCTCACGCCGCACACCGGCTCGTCGGGCACGAGCGGCGCTATCGTGCGCAGGTCCCGCCGCCGCCAGGCGCCGTCCGCGCGCTCCCAGCCGAAGGGCGCCGTCACGCGCGCCGCCTCGAGCCAGCGCCACCCTTCCCCGCTCCAGAGCGATCGCTCGCGGTATCCGCCCGCCTCCACGAACGCGAGGTAGCGCCGGTTCGTCACCGGGACGCGATCGATCCGGAAGTCCCCCAACACGATCTCGTGGGCCTGCCGCTCGTTGTCGTAGCTGCGCGCGATCTCCCGCGCGGCGCCCAGGACGAGGCGCCCGCCTGGAATCTCCACCACCGCGCGATCGCGCTCGATGGAGCCGCGCGCGCGGGACGGCCGCGTCGGCGCGGCCTCCTTCTGCAGCCCGAGCAGGCTCGTCACGATCGCGATGTTCTCGAGGTGCTGCGCCTCGTGCTGGATCACCATGTGCACGACACCGCCCTGTCGCAGAAGCGGATGATCGTCGTCGAAAGAGAACCGGTCGAGGGCGCGGAGGGTTCGTTCGCGGACGTCGCGGAGGTAAGCCGCGAGATCCTCGCGGGACGGGAGGATCTCGCTCCGGAGGTCCTTGGGCACCTCGGTCGTGACGAATCGGGCGCCGTAACGGTTCGCGAGGCGATCGTCGCCCGCGCAGCGGGCGAGCAGCCAGTAGGCCTCGGTATAGGCGATGTGGCCGAGGTGCCAGCCGATGGGGCTCCAGTCGGGGTGGGCCTGGCGGGCGACGTCACCGTCGTCGAGGTCGTTCAGGAGATCGATCGTCTGCCGGCGAACCCGATCGAGCCGGGCCCGGAGGTCGTCGCGCACGGGGGGCTCCTACAGCGATTCCGTCTTCACGTGCCTGGCGGCGTCGATCGTGACGAGCGTCCCCTCGGCGATCGGGCGCCAGGACTCGCCCGGCACGATGGGCTCGCTGGCGACGATGACCGCGCCGGGGAACTCGGGGAGATCCTCCACGACGTACAGCGACGGCGCGGGAGGCACGGTGCAGGCGCGGCATGCGATCGTCGTCTCGCCGTCGGTTACGATGAAGTTCAACGTGGCCACGAGGTCCGACTCCTCCGCCCATTCGCGCACGCGGGCGACGGTCTCGCGCACGGCGGCGGGGAGCGAGCCGCCGCTGTTCGCCAGCACGTTCTTCAGCAGTGCGAACAGGTGCTCGGAGTCCGTGCTCGTCTGGATCGCGACGTAGAACGCGTCGTCCAGCGAGTCGCGCAGGCGGCGCATCATGCCGCGCCGGAAGTCCTGGATGTAGCCGTTGTGCATGAAGAGCAAACGGCCGCTCGCGAAGGGCTGGTTCGCGTCCTGGGCGATGGGCATGTCGGGGGTGGCGCTGCGCACGCTGGCGAGGATGCGGGAGGCGGCGATGGTCCGGCCGAGCTCGCGGAGGTTACGGTCCGCCCAGATCGGCATCAGACTCGTCACGACGCAGGGGGTCCCGTCGCCCCGGGCGGGATACCAGGCCACGCCGTATCCGTCGGCGTTCACGTTGCTCGTGATGGTCTCGGCGGGCTTGTAGGACTGGACGACGAGCGAGTGGGGCGGGTCCTCGATGAGGGCGCCCAGGCGGATATCCGGCCCGTGGTAGGCGAGCATTCGGCACATCGGCAGCGTTCCCCGTGGGGGGTGGGAGTCTGGATGCCGGACCGGGTCCGAATGTAACATAGGCAAGGGACCGGGCTCACGGCCCGGGCCGCCGGGCGGCTTGCCCGGTCGCATCCCTTCGATATACTGGTGCGAGCCCTGCAGGACGCCGGGCCCGCTCCACGGGATCACCGGATGGCCACGAAATCCACCGACAGAGCCGGCGCCACGACCGATCGCCTCCGCGTCGACGTGCGCGTGACGAACGGCGACGCGTCGTCGCTGCTCGAGGACGCCCGCGCGGGACTGGCGAAGGTTCCGAAATCGATCCCGCCGAAGTACTTCTACGACGAGCGCGGCTCGAAACTCTTTGCGGCGATCTGCGATCTCCCGGAGTACTACCTGACGCGGACCGAGCAGGCGCTGCTCGACGAGCGGGCCGAGGAAGTGATCGCGCTCACGCGGCCGACGCACCTCGTCGAGATCGGCAGCGGTGACGCGCGCAAGACGCGCACGCTGCTCGACGCCATGGCGAACGCCGGGTTCCCCGCCGTCTACCTCCCCCTCGACGTGAGCGAGCCGACGCTGCGCGAATCCTCCCTCGCGCTCCTCGGCGAGTACCCCTGGCTCCGCATCCACGGGCTCGTCGGCGACTACGAGCGCGACCTCGATCTCATCCCGCCGGGCGATCGGCGCCTCGTCGCCTTCCTCGGGAGCACGATCGGGAACCTCGATCCGCGCCAGACGGCCCGCTTCCTGAAACGCCTCGCCGCGCGCCTCGGTCCTCGCGATCATCTGCTGCTCGGCACCGACCTGGTGAAGCCGCGGGACGTCCTCGAGGCGGCCTACGACGATCCGGCGGGCGTCACGGCGGAGTTCAACCTGAACTTGCTGGAGGTGCTGAACCGCGAGCTGGGTGCGGACTTCGATCCGGCGGGCTTCGAGCACGTCGCCTTCTACAACGCCCGCGCCGCCCGGATCGAGATGCACCTGCGCGCCCGCCGCGCCCAGCGCGTGCGCGTCGCCGCGCTCGGGCGTAGCGTCCGCTTCGCGGCGGACGAGCGGATGCGGACCGAGATCAGCCGCAAGTTCACGCGCGCCTCGGTCGAGCGGATGCTCGGCGCGGCGGGATTCCGGCTTCTTCGCTGGATCACCCCCGCCAACGGCTGGTTCGCCCTCTCGCTGTCGCGGCGACGATGACGGGGGAAGCTACGGCCCCAGCACCTCGTCCACGGCTTCGCCCACGTCGAAGCGCGGGAACGAGAGTCCGCTGTCGGGGTTCGTGACCAGCGGGCCGTGGCCCTCGAGCAGCGCCTCCACCTCGTCCACCGTGAGCATCGGATCCGCCTGGAAGAGCAGCGCCGCGGCGCCCGCCGCGTAGGGGGTCGCGAGCGAGGTCCCGCCCGCGTCCAGCGTTCCCCCGCCGAGCCTGGAGGTCGTGGTCTTCCAGTTGGGCGCGAGGAGATCGAGAATCGGGCCGCTGTTAGAGTGGCAGACGAAGCTGTCGGCGTTCGCCGGCGCATCGGTGCAGAGTGTCTGGGAGCAGCTCGCGTTCTTGCACCAGGAGACGGAATCGAAGAACGCGTCGTACACCCCACCCACCGAGATCGCCTCCGCGACGCAGGCGGGGAACGAGATCCCCTGATCGAAGCCGTTGTTCCCCGACGCCACGAAGACCGCCACGCCCTCGTCGCGCAGCGACTTGATCGCGTTGGCGACGTTGGTGTTCCGGCAGGGGAACATGTCGGACCGCTTGTGCTGGAAGATGTCGCCCACGCTCATGTTCACGGCGCGGATGCCGAGCGCCTCGTGGTTCGCGAGGACCCAATCGAGCCCCGCCGCGATGTCCGAGAAGCGCCCGGTGCCGAGGCGGCTCAGCACCTTCACAGCCACGATCCCCGCGTCGGGGGCCATGCCCGATGGCGCGTCGACGCCGTCGGACGTGATCACCCCCGACACGGCCGTGCCGTGCTCCTGGTCGTCCTCCGCGCTCCCCGGTCCTGACCGAGTCGTGGCCCCTCCCGGACAGCATCCGATGAAGGAGAGGAGCGGGTACGCGCAGAAGCACTGCTCGGCCACGACGCTGCTCGCGAGATCGGGGTGGTCGGTGTCGATCCCCGTGTCGAGCACCGCGACGTTCACGCCGTCCCCGGTGATCCCGCGCACATGCGCGTGGTCCGCGCCGACGAGCGGCACGCCCTCGGCCATCATCGCCTGCACCATGCCGTCCACGTAGACGAGATCCACCTCCGGATTCCGGCGCAGCGCCACGATCGCCCGGGGCTTCGCCCAGCCGGAGAACCCGGCGAGCGAGGCGAACCGGCGGCCGAGATGGAACGTTCCCGGCGGCAGCGCGTCGAGCACGCGGCTCTGCCGCTCGCGGATCCGCTGCCGGCGGAGGACGCCGCGTGCGGGGAGGTCATCCCGCCGGAGCGTGACCGCGACCGCGATCCCATCCGCGGGAACGGGGCGTCTCATCGCTTGCTCCACTTCCCGCTCGAGCCGCCCGGCGGACGCCGGCCCGTTCGCGAAAAGGGCGCAGGACAGGGCGGTGAGGAAGGCCCAGACGGCCCGGTTCATTCTCCGCTCATACACGATGTCGCGTTTCCTTTCGATGGGACGGGGTTGGATGTCCGGTGGCCCGGACCTGTCATGGCTCCGGCAGCCGCCGGCCGACATCGAGAGAAGGGCTCGCCGGCGGCTCCCCCTCCCACGCGCAGCTCCGGCCCCCTCGAGTCCCTATTACAAAAGGACCGCCGGGTTTCCCCGGCGGTCTGTCCGGCCATGAAGCCTGCGAGTGCTTCCAACCCGACGGTCGAACAGCCTCGTTACTTCCTCCGCCTGATGAGGCCAAGGCCGGCCAACCCCATGCCGAGGAGGAGCATCGAACCCGGTTCGGGAACCGGCTCGATCACGAAGACGCCCTGCGTGCTGGCCGAGTCCCCAGGGGTCAGCGTGAACTGGAACTGGATCCCCATGCTCGTCACCGCGACAGGGTTCCCCGCCGCACTCGGGATGGGCGTGCCGAAAGCGGCGCCTCCGTCCGAGCCGCTGAGGAAGTTGCCCACGCTGAACGAGCTATCGTGCGGGAAGAGGTTTCCGAGCAGGTTCGGGGGGCTCACGAACCCGCCGTTGATCATCGCCCGGTAAAACGCGCTCCCGGCCAGCGTCCCCATCGTGGCGCCGTTGCCGTTGTTGTCGGTCACCTGCTGCACGGTCGAGCCGCCCATCACCCAGGGCGCCGAAACCGCGACGGGCACCGTCACGGTCAGGGTGAACGTCTGGGGCGTCGGGTTGGTGTTCTTCACCGAGAAGTTGCCGCTCACGACTGGATCGGGGTTGAAGAGGAAATCCCAGTCGACCTCGACGCCGCCCACCACGAACGTGGCATCGCCGCCGACGCATCCCGGCGAGCCGGCGGAGCAGTAGGTGAAGCTTCCGTAACCGTCGCTTGTGCCCGTGGGCGTCCAGACAGTCGGTCCGGTCCCGAGATCAACCGATAGGCTCATGCCCGGGATGTAGTCGGCGTGTGCAACCGGCGCGGCAAAGAGAACCAGCGCAAGAGCGAGGACCGTCACTGAGCGGAACATAATGTTCTTCCCGAGGTTTCTGTTCTTCAATTGTCTAAGTTTTACGAGTACAGAGGAAACACCCGCGGAGATGTATTGCAAGTCTCATGCCCGCACGTTTGCTGATTTTTTCCCTTCGATTCCGAGAAGACTGGCCGGTCAGTCCGGCCTTGTTGCACAGCTCATGGGAAAATCTTTTCCCTATCAGGGAAGAACATTTCCTTCAGGCAGGGCCTCATGCTCCGGCTGAAACCTCCCCGGGAGCCTTCTTCCGGACGATCGTGAGGCCGTCCGCCACCGCGAGCATCACCGCCTGTACACGCAAATCTTTCACCAGCGCATCGTTCAACGCGCGGATGGCCTTCGTATCGTCGGTGTCGTTCTCCGGGTCGATCACCTGCCCCATCCACAGAACGTTGTCGAAGAGGATGAGCCCGTCGGGCCGCATGCGCGGGAGGATTGCCTCGTAGTAGGCGCTATAGGAAACCTTGTCCGCGTCGATGAACGCCAGATCAAAGCGCGCATCGTGCGGGAGCGATTTCAGGGTGTCGAGCGCGGGCGCGATCCGGAGGTCGATCCGCGACGCGACGCCGGACCGCTCGAAATAGCGGCGCGCGATGGCGGCGTAGGCCTCGTTCACGTCGCAGCACAGCAGGCGCCCATCGGGCGGCAGGCCGCGCGCGATGCAGATCGCGCTGTATCCGGTGAACGTGCCGATCTCGATGGCCGAGCGGGCTCCGATCGAACGGGCGAGGATCGAGAGGAACGTCCCCTGTTCGGGGGCGATCTGCATGATCGAGACGCCGCCGAGCCGCTCCGTCTCCGCGCGCAGATCGTCGAGCACCGCATCCCGGTTATGCCCGTGCGCCAGGAGGTAGTCGTAGAGCGGTGGGGTCAGGGGGGTGAAGGATTTCATGGAGTCGATCTCCGTCTGGAAATGAGCGCGCCCGCCAGCGGGGACGGGCGCGCGTCGATAGGAATCACCGTCGTCGGATCAGACGATCCCGGCCACGAAGTTCCCGTGGAAACCGACGGGCATGGGATGCGGGAGCCGCACCTTTGCGAGGGGCGTCCCACCGAGGTTCCGCGCGTCGAGGATCGCGAGGTACGACCGGTCGGTAGGGCCGTCGTACACGACGGTCATCACGAAGCCGTCGTCCTCCGCCGCGTCGGCCGCCCGCGGCACGAACACCGGCTCGCCCGGCCAGGTCGCCGAGCCGAAGTCGTGGATCACGCTCGGCCCACCCTGCCGGTCGTACTTGATGATCGTCGACCAGGTGTCCAGCGGGTTGTCCTCCGCGACGCGGTTCAGCGCCGAGTAGCCGTAGCGGTTCCGGTATCCGACGAGCCGCTCGTCCAGCCGCGGGAACTCGGCGCCCCTGTCGTCGAGCTGCTTCTCGGTGCACCGTCCCGACTCGAGATCGAGCTCGTAGAGGAACGGCTTCGCCGTCCAGCCCGGCTTCACCTCGCCGCGCCGCCAGGTGCGAAGGGAGTCGAGCAGCGCCTGCCCGTTCAGGTACGTGCAGGCGTCCATCACGATCTTGTTCCCCTCCTCGTAGGCGTTCCCCACGTGGAACATGAAGCCGGGCGTGGGCGCCTCGAACCAGCGGACCGGCTGGTTCGCGCCCCGCCGGCGGATGCCGAACCTGAGCCCCTTCTCCGGCTCCCAGGCGAGCGCATCGGCGAACACGGTGCCGCTCGAGATCAGCTTCTCGCCGTCGTAGGTGATCGGGCTCTGGAGGATGATGGCGTAGTTCTCCGTTAGCCCGATGTCGTGCATCATCACGGCGTAGGGCGTCTCGATCGGCTCGGCCACCGTGCACGTGCCGTCGGGCGAGACTTCGTAGTACTGCACGTAGGGCGGGAAGGGCTGGTAGCCGTGGATCACCATCGTGCCGCGCTTCCCGTCGATCTTGGGATGGGCCGACGTGGCCATCCCCAGCATCCTCCCCTGGAAATCGTTCTTCCCGAGCGTATCGAGCGTGCGCGGGTCGAGATCGAAGGGCCAGGCGTTCTCGACGAGGGCCATCAGCTTTCCGCCGTGCCAGACGACGTTCGTGTTCGCCGACTCGCGCAGCATCGCGCGGTCGCTCACGTCCTTCGGCACATAGTTCACGCAGGAGAAGCAGAAGCGCCCCTCCTCCTGCTCGATGAGGAAGGACGGCGTGCGCACGTAGCGCCCCGTGAAGTGCACGCGGCCGTCGGCTATCCGCCAGGCGTGCACGAGCGCGTCGCCGTCGAACAGGTGCAGCGCCTGGTTTCCCTCCGGCGGATCGATCTTCTGCGAGGGCCCGTTCCGGTAGAGCGTGCCGTGGATCTCCCGGGGAATCTCTCCCTCGATGTCGGTGATGGCGAAGCTCTCCTCCTGCTTCCAGGGGCGCCAGGCGTTGATGAAAAAAGTCTTCGGGTCGAGAGTCTGCGACATGGCTGCTCCGCGACGGTGAGTCGGGCTTCCCCGGGGGTGGGGTGATGGATGGGGTTATGTCGGTTGCGAGATACGCTACCAGCCCGCGCGCTCCAAAGCAACGGGCGAAGCCGCCTCCGCGGGCCCCACGAGGCGGGCGCTCGGACGGCGGAGAAGCGCGGGCGGATCACGGGGCCGGGGCCGGGATGGCG
>JBGPLH010000099.1:0-9848 GCA_041486365.1 Thermodesulfobacteriota bacterium
AGCTCCCCGGTCTCGCCGGGCGGCAGCGCGCGCCCCGTCCCCGGCTCGGCGATCTTCACCTCCACGTGCGGCAGCGCGCGCCCGACGGTCGAGACGCGCCGCTCGAGCGAGTCCTCCGCCCGCGTGCTCGTGATCACGGGCGAGGCCTCGGTGAGGCCGTAGGCGATCGTCATCTCGCGGGCGCCCATCCGGTCAACCACCTTTCGCATCACCTCGATCGGGCAGGGCGCGCCCGCCATGATCCCGGTCCGGAGCGACGAGAGCGCGAAGCCATTGAAGTCCGGGTGCTCCAGCTCCGCGATGAACATCGTCGGCACGCCGTAGATGACCGTGCAGCGCTCCTGCGCGATGGCGCGAAGGGTCTTTTCCGGATCGAAGGTCTCCGCGGGGAACACGCCCATGGCGCCATACACCACCGTGAGCAGGCTCCCCATCACGCAGCCGAAGCAATGGTAGAGCGGCACGGGCACGCAGATCCGATCGTCCGCGGTGATGCGCATGCACTCGCCCACGAGCAAGGCGTCGTTCACGATGTTCCGGTGGGAGAGGGTCGCCCCCTTGGGGTTCCCGGTGGTGCCCGACGTGTACTGGATGTTGATGGGGTCGCCAGGCCTGAGCGCCGCCGCGCGCTCCTCGAGCGCCCCGCGGCCCACGGTGTCCCCCTGCGCGAGCACCTCGCGGAAGTTCCAGCAGCCGGGCGGCGTCGCCGGCCCGATGAAGACCACGTGGCGCAGGCGTGGGAAGCGCTCAGAGTCGAGCTCGCCGGGACGCGCGCGGCGCAGCTCGGGGACGAGATCGTAGAGCGTGTCGAGATAGGGGTTGTCGCGGAAGCGCTCGATCAGGACGAGGCACTCGGACTCGGATTGGCGAAGCAGGTACTCGAGCTCGCTCGGACGATAGGCCGGGTTCACGGTGACCATCACGACGCCGGCCATTGCTGAGCCCATCTGGCTCACGATCCACTCGGGACGGTTCGTGCTCCAGACGGCCATGTTCGCGCCGGGCTCGAGCCCGAGCGCCATGAGCCCCCGCGCGAATCGATCGCAAATCTCATCGAAGGCGCGCCAGGTGTACCGCACGTCCTCGTCCGGGAACACGAAGGCGTCCCGATCGGGGTGGCGCGCGGCGGCTTCGCGGAGGAGCGTTCCGATCGTCTTCTCGAGCAGCGCGGTCATGGATCACCTTGGCGGGTGGCGTCATGAGAGGAACGAGCGACGATCATCTTATCGGTCCCGCGGGGGGAAATGAAACGGCGTCCGCGACGAAGCGGGCGTCAGGACTGTATGGCGTGCGGAGGCGATAGGGCGCCCAGGGCCTCCCGGGCCCGGCCGGGACCGGCAAGGATCGCGCGGACGAGCATCGTCGTCACGAGTACGATGAGCGTGGCGACGGCCGAGTGCAGGGCCGTCACCTCCACGGGGAGGCGGGCCAGCACGTTCGAGACGCCGATCAGGATCTGGAAGAACACGAGCGAGAGGCCGATCCGCGCAAGGCTCCCGGTGAGCGGCTCCCGCAGGGTCACGAGCGCCAGGCCGAGGTAGGCGAAGGCGAGGAAGTAGCCGCCGAGGCGGTGAGCGAGCTGGAGCCCCACGAGCCCCTCGAAGCCCGGGAACCATTCGCTCCCGCGACAGGCCGGCCAGTCGGGACAGGCCAGCCCCGCGTAGTTGGACGAGACGAAACCGCCCAGCACCATCTGGACGAGCAATGCCAGCGCCACGATGACGGCGAGCGGCCGGGCCGCCGACGGCGCCGGGCGCGGCGGATCGAGGACGCCGAGCAGCCGCCGGGCGATCAGGAGCAGGAGCAGGCAGAAGGTGTTGCCCAGCACGAGGTGGAAGGTGACGCTCCAGACCGCGAGGAGATGAAGCACCGTCAGGCCGCCCAGCACGATCTGGGCCGGGAGCACGATGCCCGCGAGGAGCAGCAGGCGCCCCACGGCCACGCGCGTCGCGGAGTTGCGCAGCGCGAGCCAGGACGCCGTGAGGAACAAGAGCGACGCGGTCCCCGCCACGGCGCGGTGGCCCCATTCGAGGAGCACGCGGAAGTCCATCCGGGGAAGGAGCGATCCGAAGCAGTAGGGCCAGTCGGGGCAGGCGAGCCCGGCGCCGTGGGCGCGGACGATGGCGCCGAAGATGATCAGCAGCCAGGTGAGGCCCGCGAGCGCGAGGTACACGCGCCCGAGTCGCCGCGCGTACAGGAGATCCCCGTCCGTCCCCGTCATGCCGCTCCCCTGGCGCATGGCCGTCCGATTCGATAGACCTTGTTGCCAGATCATGTTCGCCCGCGGCCCCAGGCCCGGGGCGAAGCGGACGCATCATAGCCCATCATCGCCCATGATCGAAGGAGTTCCCACGTGAGCGCCGATCCCACCCCGCCGGCAGTACTGACGCGCGGCCTCGTGAAACGCTACGGCGCGGTCACGGCGCTGGACGGGCTCGATCTCACCGTGCCGCGCGGAGAGTGCTTCGGGCTCCTCGGCCCCAACGGCGCGGGCAAGACCACGACGATCCACATCCTCTGCACGCTGGCCAACCCCACGGAGGGACTGGCCTGCGTGTTCGGCCACGACGTGACGCGGGAGCGCGCCGCCGTGCGCGGCAGGCTCGGCCTCGTCTTCCAGGAGGCGAGCCTCGACCGCGAGCTGTCCGCCCGCGAGAACCTCGACATCCACGCGCGCCTGTACCATCTGCCGGATCGGCGTGGGCGCGTGGACGAGATGCTGGCGCTCGTCGATCTCGCGGCCGACGCCGGCCGCCTGGTGCGCCACTTCTCGGGCGGGATGAAGCGGCGCCTGGAGATCGCCCGCGGGCTGCTTCACTCCCCCGACGTCCTCTTCCTCGACGAGCCCACGCTGGGGCTGGACATCCGGGCGCGGCGCGCGATCTGGGATCACCTGCGGAAGATCCGCGCCGAGCGCGAGCTCACGATCATCCTCACCACGCACTACCTCGAGGAGGCCGACGCCCTCTGCGACGAGGTCGGGATCATCGATCGCGGCCGCATCGCTGCCTGCGGAACGCCCGAGGCGTTGAAATCCGCCCTCGGCGGCGACGTGGTGGCGATCGCGCTCGATCGCCCCGACGGCGCGGAAGTGGCGCTGCGCCGGGTGGAGGGCGTCTCGCGCGTGACGCGGGAGGAAAACGCGGCGCGCGTCACCGTCGCGGAGGGAGCGCGGCGGATCGCGGCGCTGCTCGACGCGGCCCGCCCCTTCGGAATCCGCGAGGTCACGTTTCACCGCCCGTCGCTCGAGGAGGTGTTCCTGCGCCACACGGGCCACGCGTTCGAGGGCGAGGGGGCGGACGCCGGAGGCGGGTCCGTCGCGGAGGGGGCAACATGAGATTTCTCGAGGATCTCTGGACGATCGCGCTGCGCGAGTTCCTGCGGTACCGGCGGGATCGGGCCTACGTGATGGGGCAGCTCCTCGTGCCCATCCTCATGGTGGGATTCATCGGCTTCGGCCTGAACCCCGTCGTGCGCATCCCGGGCGGAGGGACCAACTACCTGGGCTGGCTCTCGACGGGCTTCCTCGTGCTCATGCTCTCCTCCGGCGCGATCGGAGGCGGCTTCTCGCTGATCCAGGACCGGCAGGAGGGGTTCCTTCGCGCGATCCTCGTCGCCCCCGTGAGCCGCGCGAGCATCGTGCTCGGGAAGATCCTCTCTCGTATTGTCGCGTCCATCGCGCTGATCAGCGTGCTCGTCGCGATCTTCCTCTCCTTCACGCCCATACGCCTCGTCCACCCGCTCGTGTCGCTCGTGGCCCTGGCCGGCCTCTCCTTCGCCTTCGTCTCCTTCGGGATCCTGCTGGCCACGCGCCTGCGGGCCCTCGAATCCTACCGGCTCATCGCGGGGCTCGTCACGGTGCCGCTCTACCTCACGAGCGGGATCTTCTTCCCCGTGAAGACCATGCCCGCCGCCATGCGGGCCGTGGCCCATGCGAACCCGGTCACCTACGGCGTCGATCTCTTCCGCTACGGCCTCACGGGGGTCCACGAGCTGCCGCTCGCCCTGGACGCCGCGATCATCGTCGCCCTTGGGGCGATACTCACCGTGCTCGCCGTCTCGTCCTTCGACCGGGCCACCCGCGACTAGATTCTTTACATCGCCGAATCGCTGTGGTGAGATGGCGCCGATGAAACCGGAATCCTCCGATCCCGCCCGCGTTCACCCCAGGAACAAGTTGAACGCCCTCACGGGCCAGCAGTGGCTGTACCGCTCCAAGTCCGTGCTGCAGACCGCCTACCCCTCCGCCTACGGCCATGCGCTGCGCAAGCGGCACGGCGCCAACAAGCCCCCGCAGCTCATGCGGGACCTCATCGAGTTCTTCACGAAGCCCGGCGAGCGCGTGATCGATCCCTTCGCGGGCGTGGGAGGGACGCTCATCGGCGCGTCGCTCTGCGGCCGCTCGGCGCTGGGTATCGAGCTGAACCCGGAGTGGACAGCGGTGTACGGAAAAGTGTGCGTCGAGGAGGAAATCCCGCCGCAGGAGGTGATCGCCGGCGACTGCCTGGAAGTGTTGCCCCGGCTCGACGCGGGAAGCGCGGACTTCCTGGCGACGGACCCGCCCTACAACCTGCACTTCGAGCGGACGATGTGCACGGGCGAGTATGACCGTCAGAACCGCAAGACCGACTACGACCGCTTCAGCCGCATGCCCGCCGATTTCTCGAACTCGACCGACTACGGCGAGTTCCTCGACCGCATGGAGCGGATGTTCGCCGAGTCGCTCCGCGTGCTGCGGGCCGGCGCCTACGCCGCCGTGATCCTGCGCAACGCCTACCAGGATGGTGAGTACATGATGACGCAGGCCGACGTGGCCGCGCGCGCCCGCCGTCCGGTGCTGCGTGAGGGAAAGCGCGAGTTCCGGTTCTTCCTCAAGGGCGAGATCATCTGGCATCAGGCGGGTTCACGGCTGCGCCCCTACGGCTACCCCTACGCCTTCGTGCCGAACATCGCCCACCAGACCATCGTGATCCTGCGCAAGGAGGCGGTGAAGGCCGCCCGGAGGTCCCGAGCGGAGCGAGGGCCGACAAAGTCCAATGTGACAAGCCGCTCGAAGATCGGGGAATAGGGATGAGGGAAACGAAGGATGCGCGCGCCGCGCGCGCCCGGGCCATCGCGAAGCGACTCCATAAGGCCTATCCCGACGCGGGCTGCACCCTCGACTTCAAGGACCCGCTCGAGCTGCTCGTGGCCACGGTGCTCTCGGCCCAGTGCACCGACGCGCGCGTGAACCTCGTCACGAAGACGCTCTTCAAGAAGTACCGCAAGCCCGAGGACTACCTGCGGGTCCCCGCCGCGACGCTCGAGAAGGACATCCAGAGCACCGGCTTCTTCCGGAACAAGACGAAGGCAATCCGCGCGATCTGCCAGGACGTGCTGCACGAGCACGGCGGGAAGGTGCCCCGCGAGATGGAGAAGCTGGTCAAGCTCCACGGCGTGGGACGCAAGACGGCGAACGTGGTACGCGCGGCCGTGTGGGGCGAGGCGGGGATCATCGTGGACACGCACGTGAAGCGCCTCGCGACCGAGCGCCTCGCCCTCACGAAGGAGAAGGACCCCGTGAAGATCGAATTTGATCTCCAGACGCTGCTCCCGGAGTCCGAGTGGTCGTTCTTCTCCCAGTCGCTGATCATCCACGGCCGCCACTGCTGCACGGCGCGCAAGCCCGAGTGCCCGCGCTGTCCGCTGCGGGAGCTGTGTCCGTTTCCGGGGAAGACCGCGGCGTGAACGTCCGCTCTCACGCGCGCCTGCCCTGGCTCCTCGCGCTCCTCGCATGCGCGCTGGCGACTCCAGCCCCGGCCGGCCCCCGCGGCCGCGCGAAACCGCTTCTTCACGAGACCCATCCGGAGTATCTCGGGCAGATTGCCCATCGCGTCCCCCGCAGCACCCTCGAGGAACGCCGCGACATCGTCTCCGTCACGCTCGGCGATCTCCTTCCGGACGGCACGCCCCGGGACAAGGCGCGCGTGATGGCGTTCCATCCGGCGCGCGACTGGGAGGTGATCCCCTACCAGATCGATCCGCGCGAGGAGCCGGGGAAGTACCTATTTCCGCCGGACGATCGCGCAACCTACTACGGCGCGCTCGCGCCCTCCGATGAAGTCATCTTCCGGGCCGGCGACACGGGCGTGCGCGTGGCGCGCACGGCCTGGCCCGAGGGGGTCATGGCCGGGGGCGAGATCGCGGTGCGCGATCCGGCGACGGGCGGGAGGGGCTGGGCCTACGTGTTCGCCTTCGACAGGCCACCGCTCGCGGAGAACCCGCCTCAGGTCCGCTACACGGCGGCCACGGCGGCGAGCGACGAGACGATCGAGACCACCCGGTATCGCGTCTCCTTCTCGCGCGGCCACCGGGGCCTGGACGTCGGCGTGATGAACGGGCTGTGGTTGCGGATCTCGTCGCCCGCCGCGGCGCGGTGGCGACCTCCCGGCGGTCCGGGCGGCGGGTTCTACGGCCCGAACCTTCTCGATCGGCTGAAGCGCCGCTACGAGGGCGAACTGCGCTTCCTGCCGTGGCGCGACTGGCGGCTGGACGAGTCGCGGATCAGGAGTGAACCTCGCGGCGTGCTGGCGGGGCCGTTGCGCGTGATCCGGCGGGCGCGGGAGACCTTCCCCTTCGATCTCTGGATCGACGCCCAGCAGGAGACGCTCATCGAGTTCCTCCCCGACCGTATGGTGATCCACGACGCGGATCGCGTCCCCTCCCGCGTGCGGCGAAACGTGCGGGCGCGTCGCGAGCGCATCGCCTGGGATTTTGCGATCCCGAAGGGCGCGATGGCCTACGGCGCTCCCGCGCCCGCCGGCGTCTTCGTCGACGGCAAACCTTCCTTCGCCGGGTACCGGCTCGGGAGCGAGTCGTCGGCCTGGTGGGCGCTCGCCGCGCCGCAGGGCGGGGCGATCCTCGCGCTGATCGAGGGCGACGGCCCCGCGAAGCCGAAGCTCTTCTACCGGGACGCCGCCACGCCCGACGCGCCCGAGGGGACGAGAGGATCCTCGCCCGCGATCGGCTGGCGGATCGAGCCTGCCAGGGGGAACGCGCGGATCCGTCTGCTGGTGCTCGACCGATTTCCGCCGGGTGGCGAGGAGGCGCCCATGCGCGCCATCGAGAAGCCGCTGGAAACAACAAGTTCGCCGGGACTGTCACGATGAGTACGGAACAAGCCCGGAAGCGGGCGGGGGCCGTGGGGGGGAGCGGGCGCACTGGGTTCCCTACGTGGTACGGCCGGGGCGACGTGAACGCCTTCTTCGGCCTCATGCTCGACAACATGACGCAGATGGTGATCCTCGCGGGGATCCTCACCGGCATCTTCGGCTACTCGGAGCGAATCGTCCTCACGCGGATGATCCCCGGCACCGCCGTCGGCGTCCTCTTCGGCGATCTCGTCTTCACCTGGATGGCGGTGCGCCTGGCGCGAAGGCAGGGGCGCGACGACGTCACGGCGATGCCGCTGGGGATCGACACGCCGAGCCTCTTCGGGATCACCTTCGGCGTGCTCGGCCCCGCGCTTCGCGCGACGGGGGACGAGCATCTGGCCTGGCAGATCGGCATGGCCGTCATGGTCGTGAGCGGCGCCCTGAAGGTCCTCTGCGCCTGGGGCGCGGATCTGATCCGCCGCGCGGTGCCCAGGGCGGGGCTCCTCGGGTCGATAGCGGGGGTGGCAATCCTGCTGATCGCGTTCCTCCCGACGCTCAAGATCTTCGCCGAGCCCGTGGTCGGGTTCCTCTCGCTCGCGATCGTGCTCCTGTGCTTCGTCGCGCGCGTGAAGCTCCCGGGATCCTTTCCCGGCGCCTTCCTCGCGGCGGGGCTCGGAACGATCGCCTTCTACACCCTCGGCGCCGCGGGGCTCACGTCGCATCCCGTGCCGTCGCTCGGCCACGCGCTCTCGCTGCGCATGGCCTGGCCGGTCCCCACGCTTGACTTCCTCGGCGGCCTGCGCGCCGCGCTTCCCTATCTCCCCATCGCCCTGCCCTTCGCCCTGGTCACCGTGATCGGCGGGATCGACAACACCGAGTCGGCCGCCGCCGCGGGGGACGAGTACAGCACGCGCGACGTGGTGCTCACCGAGGGCCTCGCGACGGCGCTGGCGGGGATGTGCGGCGGCGTGATCCAGACGACGCCCTACATCGGGCATCCGGCCTACAAGGAGATGGGCGGGCGCGCGGGCTACACGCTCGCGACGGCGCTCTTCATCGGGCTGGGCGGTTTCTTCGGGTACCTCTCCTTCTTCGTGACGCTGATCCCCGAGGCGGCGGTCGCGTCGGTTCTCGTTTTCATCGGGATCGAGATCTGCGCGCAGGCCTTCAACGCGTCACCCGCGCGGCACGCGCCCGCCGTCGCCCTGTCCTTCATCCCGGTGATCGCGAGCCTCCTCACGATCCACGTGGGGAGCGTTCTCACGAACCTCGGCGTGGGACCGGAGCGCCTCACGGGCGAGACCGCGTCCACCTGGCAGAGCCTCCACCTGCTCGCGGGCGGGTTCATCTTCAGCGCGCTGCTCTGGGGCGGCGCGCTGGCGCTCATGATCGACGGCGCGCGCCTTCGCGCGGCGGCCTTCATGGCCGTGGGTGCCCTGGCCTCGCTCTTCGGAGTCATCCACTCGCCGCGGCCCGGCGGGGAGATGTTCCTTCCCTGGCGGGGTGGCGACCGCACGCCCTGGATGATCGCCTCGGGCTACCTCGTTTTCGCCGCCGTGCTCGTGATCTTCGACCGGGCGCTCCCGCCCGCCAAACCGGGGGCCGCGCCGGGGCGCCCCACGCCCTGAATCCGCCCGCGTGGTCCCCCTGCCCCCCGGCCTCCCTCCGACCCAATCCTGCGTCACCCCCCTCAGGTTTTGCCCTCCCTCGCCGATGAATCCCAGAGACGCCCAGGGGCGAAGGGTCTTTCCTCATGGCGGGAGGCTCGACGTGAGCGCGAACGCATTCAACTGCCGGATCCTCGTGGCGGAGGACTCGAAGTTCTACGCGGGCCTTCTCCGGGAGATGCTGTCCGCGGCGGGCTACGAGGTACACCTCGCCGCCGACGGGCTCGAGTGCGTGCGGATGGCGAAGGAAGACATCGCGGACCTCTCGCTCGTTGTGCTCGACGTCATCATGCCGGGGCTGGACGGATTCGGCGTGCTCAGGGCGCTCAAGGCCGACCCGGCGACGGCGAAGATCCCGGTGCTCGCGGTCACCGCGAACTACCGGGAACCCGACGCGCTCGAACTCCGGCGCCTCGGCGCCACGGGGCTCCTCAACAAGCACCTGCCGCTCGAGGAGATCCTGTTCCGCATCAACCGGATCCTCTACCCCGACAAGGAGGCGATCCGGGTCAACCCGCGCGTCGTCGAGAACCTCCTCGTACGCTATCAGATCGACGAATCGCTCTTCACCGGTTACTCGTTCAACATCAGCACCGGCGGTGTCTTCATCCGCACCGTGTACCCGCCCCCCGAGAACACGCGGCTGGAGCTGTCCTTCAACCTCCCCCGCGGCGGAAAGCCGATCCGCACCGCCGGCACCGTCGTCTGGCGCAGCGAGTATCGTCCCGACGCGCCGATGGCCTACCCACCGGGGATCGGCGTCAAGTTCACCGCCATCGACCAGCAGGATCGCCGCGCGATCACGGATCACATCCTCTCGCGTCTCACCTGAAGATCCCTCGCAACCCGGGCGCGTGCAGCAAGTCAGAATTTGTCGGCCCCGGCGAAACCGTTGACTTCCCGAGTCCCCTGGGCTAGCGTGGCGTCAGAAACCCCGCGCAAATCGGGAGCTTCGGGCGCCGGCAGCGGGCCCCTCCGGTTTCGGGATCAGGTGGCGCGGAGCCATTCACCGGCGCGGGGAAGGTCCCTTGGAGAAGGGGGTCGCCAT
>JBGPLH010000100.1:0-9809 GCA_041486365.1 Thermodesulfobacteriota bacterium
CGCAAAGGGGCGTGATTTATGATAAAGAGACTTCCCCGGCCGCACCCCGGTCCGCGATGCCGGCCGGTAGCGGCCCGACCGACCCCTCCCCGAGATGGCGGATGAGCGAACCCAAAGGGTCCGGGCAGACGGGCCTTCAGCCTTACTGGGACGAGGTTTCGGGACGCTACGCTCCGGCCGACCCGCTGGCCGCGGTCTGCTACCCCGGAGCGCCCCCCTGGTTCAATCGCTTCATCGGCCGTTTCCAGGCGCGTGCGGTGGAGCGTGCCCTCGCGAACATCCCCCTTCGGGGAGAGCGTGCGCTGGACGTGGGATGCGGCATGGGGCGCTGGACGCGCTGGCTTCACGCGCGCGGCGCCCAGGTCACGGGGATCGATCCCACGCAGGAGATGCTCGAGGCGGCGCGCCGGCTCTCGCCCGATCTGGATTACCGCCGCATGTCGGCGACGGCGATCGCCCTCCCGGACGCGGGTTTCGATCTGGTGACGGTGGTGACGGTCGTCCAGCACCTGCGCCCCGAGGAGCAGCGCCGGGCCCTGGCGGAGATCGCGCGGGTGCTGCGGCCAGGCGGCCACGCCCTGCTGCTCGACCTGATCGATCTGGGCGACCGGGGCCCCGTGGTCCATCCACGGGGGCCCGAGGACTGGATCGCGCTGGCCCGCGCGTCGGGCCTCGATCTCGTCGCGTGGCGGGGTCAGGAGTTCATCCCGCTTGTCCGGGTGGGCTGGGCGCTCGCGAACCTGCTCGGGAAGCGGCCCTCGCGCGAGGGCGCGGCGGCCGCTCCGGCGAACGGGGCCCGGAACGAATCGTGGTTCGACCGGATGGACCGGCGGCCGGGGTTGAGAGTTCTCCTCGTCCCGCTCCGGCTCATGGTGTGGGCCTCCTACCCGATGGAGTGGCTCTGCGAGCGTCTCGCGCCGGCGCGGCTGGCCCGACACGGATGCTTCTTGTATCGCCGGCGGAGAACGGCGTCTTGAGCGGACGCCTCCCTCCGGGATCATCGCGATCAATTCCGGGCGCCGCCCCGAGGGCGCGGCGCCCGTGCTGCATGGGGTGAAGGCGTCGGCGCGGGAGAGGCCGGCCATCGCCGTCCCGCATACCTCCTTTCGAAAGGTGCCTGGATGAACACGCCGTCCCACGTCGATGCGCCGCTGCTCCGGCATGAGCGCCCGCTGTACGCGGGGGTCTTCCTCGTCTCGATGGCTGTGCTGGTGCTGCAGGTCGCGCTGACGCGGATCTTCTCCTTCACGATCTGGTATCACTTCGCCTACGTCACGATCAGCGTGGCGATGCTCGGCTACGGGGCGAGCGGCGCGTTCCTGGCCGTGTTCCCCTCCCTCTCGGGCGCGTCCCCGGCCCGGCGGCTCCCCGTCTACGCGCTGCTCTGCGGGTTCTCCATCGCCTTGGCCCTCCTCGCGTTTGCCAAGGTGCCCTTCCACCCGTTCCAGGTGCGCATCGAGCCCGCGCGGCAGCTCCCGTTCATGCTGGTCTACTACGTGGCGGTCACGACGCCCTTCTTCTTCGCCGGCCTGTGCATCTCCGTGGCGCTCAAAACCCTCTCGCACCAGGTGAGCCGCCTGTATTTTTCCGATCTGTCCGGCGCCGCCGTGGGATGCAGCATCGTGGTCTTCCTCATGTCGGCCCTGACGCCGCCTGGCGCCGTGGCGGCCAGCGCGGTGATCGTGAGCCTCGCGGGCGTGTGTTTCTCCGGGGCGGGAGAGCGCCGGGGATTCGCGCTCCCGTCGCTCGCGACCGTGGCGGTGGCCCTCGTGGCCGCCTCCGTCGTGGGATCGGTCACGTTCCTGCCCAGCCCCGAGAAGTTTCTATACAAGTGGATCCAGGATACCGAACACATCCGGATGTACGGGCGGCACTGGGGACCTCTCTTCCGGACCGACGTGTACGGGTACAAGGAGGAGGAGCAGTCGCGGACGGGCGGCTACGCCGGGTGGGGGATCAGCCAGGAATGGAAGAAGCGGGCGGCGACCTCCGCGCCGCGCCTCCGCCTCGTCTCGCACGATGGGGACGCCAACGCGAACATCTACCAGTTCGACGGGGATCTCTCGAAGCTGGAGATGTTCGACCATCACGTTCTCAAGTCGCCCTACCTCCTCCTCCACCGTCCCAACGTGCTCGTGATCGGCGTCGGCGGCGGCGCGGACATAGTGAACGCTATCAAGAACGAGGCCTCGCACATCACCGGGGTGGAGCTGGACCCGATCACGGTGGACGTGGTGAAGCACGAACAGGCCGATTTCGCTGGCCACATCTACGATCGCCCCGACGTGACCATCATCGCCGGGGAAGGACGCAGCACGCTGCGGCACTCGAACGCGCGCTACGACCTGATCCAGCTCACCGGCGTGGACACCCTGGCCGCCCTGTCCACGGGCGCCTACGTGCTCTCGGAGAGCTACCTGTACACCACCGAGGCGATCAACGAGTTCGTTGATCACCTCACGCCCGGCGGAATCCTCTCGCTGGTCGTGGCCGACTTCGACGGATTCACCAGCGGCTTCCCGCGCCACACGATTCGCGAGCTGTCGCTCTTCATGGAGGCGCTGCACCAGCGCGGGATCGACGATCCGGAGAATCGCATCGTGGTCATGGCGTCCTCCGAAGGCGTTCCCCAGGTCGCGCTGATGCTCAAGAACAGCCCCTACACGCCCGACGAGGTCCGGCGCCTGCGGGAGTTCGCCGATCGCATGGGGTTCCGCGTCTGGGCGCTCCCCGGCGCCTCCCTGAAGACCCTCCACTCTGAATTGCTGCACCTTCCCCGGGACCAGCGCCCGGGCTATCTCGCGCGGTACCCGCTCAATCTCTCCGCGACCACCGACGACAACCCGTTCTTCTTCAATTTCTACCAGTGGCGAAACCTCGGGAAGAGCCTCGGCGAGGTGGACGTCGGCCACACGCTGGCCACGGGGCAGATCATCCTGGGGCTGATCCTGCTCTTCTCGATCGTCTTCTCGCTGCTCCTGATCCTCCTGCCGCTGTTCGTGTTCCAGCGGCAGGGTCTGGCCACGGCGGGCAAGTGGGGCTACATCGCCTTCTTCGCGGGGATCGGCCTGGGATTCATCCTGATCGAGATCAGCTTCATCCAGAAGTTCGTCCTCTTCCTCGGCTACCCCACCTATTCCCTGACGGTGGTGCTCTTCTCCCTGCTCGCCTGGTCGGGCATCGGCTCTTTCCTCACCGGCCGCATGAAGCGCGCGCCCGCGGACCGGCTCCCGGCGATGTTCGCCGGCCTCGCGGCCGTGAGCCTGGCCTACCTCGCGGGGCTCCCTCTCCTCTTCCACGCCTTCCTGGGCAGCCCGCTCGCCCTGCGCGTCGTCGTCGCGTCGGCGGTGCTTGTGCCGCTGGGTCTCGTGATGGGGATGTTCTTCCCGAGCGGGATCCAGATCGTGCGGCGGGCGAACGTGGCCTTCGTCCCCTGGGCCTGGGGAATCAACGGCTGCGCTTCGGTGGTGGGGACGGTCCTCGCGGTGATCCTCGCGATGAACTACGGCTTCCGCTTCGTGACCTTCGTGGCGCTGGCGATCTACCTCGTGGGTGTGCTGGGGATCCGGGCCTCGGCGCGGCGGCTCGCCTGACGGCCGTCCGCTTCCGCCGAGACCTCTTCGCGCCGGCGGGGCCCTTCAGGGCTTGCGACCGACCGCGATGAGCGAGAGGCCGAAGGGGAGATCCAGACGCTCCTCCAGGCGGAAGATCGGAACGAGGAGATCGAAGAGCTTCACCTGCCCGCCGGGGAGCACGCGGCGGCGGAGGACCTTGCCGTTCAGCCACCAGCCGAGGATCCCCGGCACGTTGAAGAAGCGCAGGTGCTCGACGCGGAACCCCGCCCGCTCCAGCTTCTCCCGGAGCTCCTCCCGCCGGTAGCGCCGGTGGTGATCCAGCGCGGCGTCCAGCGAGCCGTACAGCGACGGGAGCGCGGGCACGAGCAGCACGACGCGGCCCCCCGGAGGAAGCAGCTCGCTCATGTGCGCCAGCGCCCGCTGGTCGTCCCCCACGTGCTCGAGCACGTTCAGCCCCATCACCGTGTCCAGCTCGCAGGGGGCGAGGGCCTCGACGTCGATGTCCGCGGCGTCCACGCGCATCACGCGGAAGCACTCCCCCTGCACGAAACGGTGGCGGAGCCGGTCGAGGTGGAGCGGGTCGATGTCGGAGGCCACGACGAGCTTTCGCGAGAGGAGAAACTTCGTCATGCTCCCGACGCCCGAGCCGATCTCCAGAACGCGGTCGCCGAGGAAGTCCTTCACCTGATCGAAGAGCCAGCGGTTCAGCCGGTCGGCGCCCGCAAGGGTGTCGAGGGTTTCCTGCCCCGCGTGGACCGGACGGAAGCGCTCGCGCAGCAGGATGCCGAGGGCCTCGATCCCGTCCGACCAGGTCACCTTCTTCCCCTCCGCGTAGGTCCGGCCGGCGTAGTCGATCGGGATCTCGTACACGCGAAGATGGCGTTTGAAGACGTATGCGGTAAACTCCGGCTCGAATCCGAACCGGTCGGATCGGTGGCTGAATTCCGAGAGGATCTTCGCGCGGAAGGCCTTGTGGCCGGTCATCAGGTCGGAGAGGAACGTGTTGTAGAGCAGGTTCGCGGCGAAGTTCACCAGCTTGTTGCCGAGGTAGTGCGTGAACATGAACACCCGATGGCGTGCGGCGAATCGAGAGCCGTAGACGACGTCGGCCTTCCCCTCCGCGATGAGCTCCACCAGCCGCGGGATCTCCTCCGGGCTGTACTCGAGGTCGCCGTCCTGGATCACCACCACGTCACCCCGGACCTCCGCGAAGCCCCGGCGCAGCGCGGCCCCCTTGCCGCGGTTCAGCGGCTGGAGGATCGCGCGGACACCCGGGAGTTCCGCCCCGCGGAGCCACTCGGCCGTGCCGTCCGTGGACCCGTCGTCCACGACGATGATCTCCTTGTCGAGGGGGAGCGCGCGGACGCGCCGGAGCACCTCGGGGAGCGTGTTGACCTCGTTGAACACGGGGATGACGATCGAAACCTTCACCAACGCCTCCCTGCGCTGTCCGGAATCCCGGGCAGTATAACACGCAGCCTTGCGCGCTCCGGGGCGCGCGAGCCGCATCTTTCATGAGCCTCGCCGCGACCGTCGCGCGCAACACGATCGCCGGATTCGCGGGACAGGCCGCCCTCCGGCTCCTGCAGCTCGCCACTTCCGCGGTGCTCGCCCGCGCGCTCGGCGTGGCAGGCTTCGGCGACTACGGCTACCTCGTCGCCGTCCTCACTTTCTTCCAGTTCCTCGGCGATCTCGGCGTGGAGAAGATCGCCGTCCGCGAGATCGCGCGGGATCCAGCGCGGGGCGCCGCCCTGGCCGGCGCCGCCATCGCGCTGCGCGCCGCGCTTTCCCTGGCCGCGGCCGCCGCCGCCGTCGTCTTCTTCCTGGCCGCCGCGCCCTCGGCGGATCTCGCCCGCCTCGGGGTCCTCTGCGCGCTCGCGCTGCCGCTCACGCTCGGCTCGATCTACCCGGCCTTCTACCAGGCCGTGCTCCGCGTGCCGGCCGCGGTGCGGATCACCGTGGTCCAGGGCGCGATCGCCTCCGTCCTGCTGCTCGCCGCGGCCCTGCTCCCCTTCATCGCCCCGGGGCTTCGCGGCGCGCGGCTCGCGCTCGCCGCGGCCGCCTTCGCGCTGGCGGGCCCCATCGCGCTCGCGGCCTCCGCCTGGCTCGCGCGCGCGGACCTGCGCCCGCGCCTCGCCGTCGATCGCGAGGCCTGGGGCCGCCTGCTGCGCGCGGCGGCGCCGCTCGCCTTCAATTCCATCTGCATCCTCGTGTGCCTGCGGGCGGACCAGGTGATCCTGCGCGAAGTCCGGGGCGCGGAGGCGCTGGGCCGCTACGGCGCCGCGCTGCGGCTGTACGACGCGCTGACGATGGTGCCGGCGGTGCTCCTCCTGTCCGGGTTCCCGCTCATGGCGCGCGCGGCGAGCGAGGCGCCCGAACGGCTCGCGCGCACGGCCGCCTGGAACTACCGCGTCCTCTCGGCGTTCATCCTGCCCGTGGCGCTGGCTGTCACCATCGTCGCCGAGCCTCTCCTGCGTGGGCTTTTCGGCGCGCCCTACGCACCCGCGGCGCCGGCGCTCGCGCTGCTCACCTGGTCGCTGTTCTTCTCCTTCTCGGCCATGGTGACCTTCGACGCGATCACCGCCGCGGGGAGGCAGCGGCTCTTCGTGGCGCTCTCGATCTTCACCACCGCGGTGAACCTGTCGCTGAACCTCTGGTTGATCCCGCGCATGGGCGTGACCGGCGCGGCCATCGCGGCGCTCATCTTCTCGGCCGCGAACCTCCCCGTGCTCGCGGCGCTCCGCGAGACCCGGCCCCTCGTCGCGGCCTTCGCCCGCGAGAGCGCGCGGCCGCTCCTGGCCACGGGGCTGCTCGCGCTCGTCTTCGCGGCGGGCGTCCCCCGCGTCCCTTTCCTTATCGGCCTCCTCCCCGCCTACCTCCTGCTCATGCGGCTCTCGGGCGGGATCCGCCGGGGAGACCTCGCCCGGCTGCTAGGCGCGCTCCGCCCGCCCACCTGACGCCCTGACGCATCCCGCGCGCGAGGCAGCCGCATAAGTCAATAAGTCGTGCCTGACCCCTTACGCTCCTCGCGGGCGGCGTCCGTACCGCGGCCGAGCTTCCGGTAGAGCGCGGCGAGGTTGTGGTGGGCTTCGAGAAGTCCAGGCCGCCCACGGACGGCGGTCTCGTACTCGCGCAGGGCGTCGGATATCCTCCCCTGCCCGCTGTAGAGCACCCCGAGGTTGTAATGCGCCTCGGGCACGTAGGCCGCCCCGATCCGCAGGACCCACCGGAACTCGGCCTCCGCTTCCAGCGCCCGCCCGGTCTGCCCGAGGACCGTTCCGAGGTTGTAGTGCGCCTCGGCGTGGAAGGGGAAGATCGCGATCGCGCGCCGCAGCGAAACTTCCGCGGCTCCGAGCTCGCCCCGCCGGATGTAGACGACGCCGAGGTTGTAGTGCACGTCCGCGTTGCGGTCGTAGACCTGCCGCGCGCGCAGGAGCGCCTCCTCGGCGAAGTCGAGACGGTTCTCCGCCACGAAGGCGTCGGCGAGATTGATCCACCCCCGCAGCTTCCCCGGCTCCTTCCCCGTGTTGTCCGACCAGAAGACGATCGCGTCGTCCCACACCCGGTTGCGTGCCACGGTGGCCGCGCCCAGCGAGAGCGCCAGCGCGACCGCCACCGCGGCGCCGGCGCGAGGATGACGGGCGAGGGCGGCGCCGGCCAGGCCGAGGAGCGCGACGACGAGCCCCGCGGAAGGGAGCAGCATGCGGTGCTCGAAGTAGAAATCCGCGAGGGGGAAGATCGAGGACTCGATCCCGATCGTGACGAAGAACCAGAGCACGCCGAACGTGACGAGGGGACGGCGGCCGGCCTGGGAGAGCGCGGCGCCGAGGAGGGCGGAGAGCGCCGCGGCCGGCAGGAGGAACCGCGCGTCGAGAATCCTCTTCACGGGGAGGATCAGCGGATCGAAGATCTGGTTCACGGGGAGGAACCAGAGCCGGAGGTAACGCAGCAGGACGCCGGGCTCCGTGAGCAGGTAGATGGTCCGCGTCGGGAAGTCGATCCCCTGGTAGGCGGAGACGTAGCCCATCACCTTCGCGCCCAGACCGGCGGGGTCCTGCGCCAGGGCGGCGCCCGTCCGGGCTTTCGCGTGTAGCACGTATGCGAGATGGAAGAGCGGCAGCCCGGTGAAGAAGGGCACGAGCAGGACCGCGCGGATCGGAAGGGGATCCGGCGCGCCGCTTCCCACCACGAGCCACTCGGAGAGGAGCAGCGCCGCGGGGAGGGTCGCCGTGTTCTCCTTGGCGAAGACCCCGAGTGCCGCAAGGGCGATGGCGCCGGCGTACCAGCCCAGCGGCCCGGCCGATGCCAGGGGCGCCCCGCCGCAGCGCGCTTCCCGCGCGCGCAGGTAGCAGAGCGTCGTGCCGAGGTAGCACAGTGCCGCGAGGGAGGCGATTCGCTGTGAGAGATACGTGACCGCGCCCGTCTGGAGCGGATGCAGCGCCCACAGGAGCGCGCCCGCCGCCGGCGCCCAGGCGGGAAGTCCCGGCGCGCGGAGCCGACGGATCGCCCGGAGGAGCGCGAGGAGGAGGATCGCGCTCGCCGCGTGGACGGCCACGTTGCCCGCGTGCAGCGCGGCGAGGCTCTCGCCGAAGAGGCGGCGGCCCAGGAAGAAGCTGAGGTTCGGCAGCGCCCGGGTCGGCTCGGCCCGGAGGATGGCGACGATGGGCTCCCCGCGGGTCTCGAGGATCGTGGTCCGGTCGTCGAGCGCGTAGGGCGCGTCATACACGCCCGCGTACGCGACGAGGATCGCGGCGGCGATCAGCGCCGCCGCCGGCCGGAATCGGCCCGCGAACCCTTCGCGCTCCCGCGACGCCGGCGTGGTGGCTCCCTCGATCATCCCCGCTTCCTCCGCGCGTCCTTCTTCCGGGCGGCAGCGGTCACCGCGGGCTTCGGTGCGGCTTCCCGGGCGACCGCCGGGGGAAGCACGGGGGTGAGAACCGCGCGGAGCCCGACGGGGACCCAGATCAGGATGGGAATTCCGACGCGCCCCACGGAGAAGTAGAACTGGCTCCAGGCGTAGATCCCGAAGGCGGCGCTCGGATGGGTGCCGAGGCTCTTGAGGAGCCGGTACTCGGCGATCCCGGCGAGGACACCCACGTGCACGGCCACGAGCGCGAGGACGGCCAGCGCCGCGCCGCGGGGCCTCGGGCGCCCCGGCCCCAGCGCGCGGGTCCCGGCGAGAAGCGGGAGCAGCAGCAGCCAGTTGAAGTGCACGCTCCGGGCGTCCACGCGAATGCCCGTCGTCGGCGGCTTCGCGGAGGCGTGCACGTAGAAGGTGTCGCCGACGAAGGACACGATCCGCGGAACGTGATCGCCGGCCGCAAGGGGGATGACGGCGTTCGAGGCCCGGGCGAGGAAGCGCCCGTAGGCGGACGAGAGGGCCAGCCACGGCGGCCATGCGACGAGGTACGCGAGGAGGAAGGCCAGGTAGAAACGCCGGAGATCAGGCCTGCGGCTCTTCCGGTCCGACGGGGGCCGCGCGTTGCGCCCAGTAGAGCCAGAGGAGGACGGCGGCGCCGATGACGACGGTTTGCCACACATAGATGTGGGCCCCCTCGAACAGCTTCGGGTAGTACAGCACGATGTAGTAGAGGCTGATCACGCGGGCAAGATTGAGCACGAAGATCGCGCAGAAGCCCAGGAGGACGCCCCAGAGCTTCACCCGGAGGGAGCTCGGGAAGGCGAGCACCGCCGATACGAAGATGATCGTGGCCCACACCCCGTTGCAGCCGTTCCGCAGCTCGAAGGAGACCCCCTGCCCCGAAAGGCGCGTCCCCGTCGCGTGCGCCTCGGAGCCGAAGATCCGGAGGAGGAAGCTCGAGACCTTCGCGATGAAGGCGGTGAAGGGCACGATCGCGTGCTCGACGATGGGGCGGTAGATGCTGAGGAGATAGCCCGCGCCGAGGAAGACGCCGAAGAGCACCACGAAGAGCGCCGTGCGCCGGTTCTCGGGGCTCGAGAGCCAGCCGGGCGGCGTCGGGCCGCCATGGGAATCGACCTGGGCCATCGTTCCTCGGAGCAGATTCGCGGGCGCCGGCGGTCCCCCGTCCCTTCGCGCCCGGCGGGAATTCTACCACAGGGCGCGAACACGAATGCCTTGAGGCGGGAGCCCCCGCAGAAGATCGCCGCGGCCGTGATCACCTCCACGACCGCGGCGGTTTCCTTCCGCTCCCGCCCGGCACGGACAACCCGCCCGGCGGGCGATTCTGACTACCGCGCCGCGGGCGGTGCGCC
>JBGPLH010000101.1:0-9715 GCA_041486365.1 Thermodesulfobacteriota bacterium
GGCGAGCAGCGTCGCTCCCCGCTCGACCAGCCCGCGGGCGAACTCCACCAATCCGCGCTTGTCGGACACGGAAAGCAGAGCGAGGCGGATGGGCATGCATGCCTCCTTATAAGAGGAAGGGGGATGGGCGGGCTGGTGGGCCTCGGGAGGCGGCTCAGGAGCCCGATTCACGAAGGATCACGCGCCCGAAGGCCCCCGGCTCCGCGCGCGCCTCGACCCAGCCGACGCGGTGGGCCGCGACGCCACGTCGCGTGAGCGCCGAGACCAGCGTCTCCAGCCGCGCCTCAGGGATGGCGATGAGGAGGCCGCCGGAGGTCTGCGGATCGAACGCGATCTTCTTCCAGACCTCGTCGAGCCCCCCGGGCCAGAGGATCATCGGGCCGTAGTATGCCTGGTTGTGCGCCGTCCCGCCGGGGCTCATGCCGCGGCGCGCGAGGTCCATCACGTCGGGCAACAACGGGAGCGCCGATAGCTCGATGGCCACGCGCACGCCGCTCCCGCGCGCGAGGTTCATCGCGTGGCCGAGAAACCCGAAGCCCGTGATGTCCGTCGCCGCCCTGGCGCCCGCCTCGATCATCGCCTCGCAGGCGTCGCGGTTGAGCCGCAGCATGGAGGCCGTCGCCGCGTCGAGCGCTTCCCTGGACGACTTCCCGCGCTTCGTCGCCGTGGCCACGAGCCCCGTGCCGACCGGCTTCGTGAGAAGGAGCGCGTCTCCCGGCTCGGCCCCCTGATTCGTGGTCAGGCGGGCGGGATGCACGAGGCCCGTGACGCTGAGCCCGTATTTCAGCTCCTCGTCCTCCACCGTGTGGCCGCCCACGATGACGGCGCCCGCCTCACGGACCTTGTCGCCTCCGCCCTTGAGAATTTCCACCAGGACCCCACGGTCGAGCTTCTTCGAGGGAAAGCCCATGACGTTCATCGCCGTGAGCGGCCGCCCGCCCATCGCGTAAACGTCCGAGAGCGAATTGGCCGCGGCGATCTGCCCGAAGAGGAAGGGGTCATCGACGATCGGGGTGATGAAGTCGACCGTCTGCACGAGGGCGACCTCGTCGGAGATCCGGTAGACCCCGGCGTCGTCGTAGGTGTCGATCCCCACGAGCAGGTTCGGGTCGTCGCTCCCCGGAAGACACGCGATCGCTTCGGCAAGGCCACCCGGGCCCAGCTTGGCGGCTCAACCGGCGGTCTTCACCGTCTTCGTCAGTTCGATTTTTTTGTGGGTCATGGTGGGTTATTACACCCGCCCCGGTGGGGTGTCAACGAAAGGCGCGACGACGCCGCGCGCCGCGGGGAGAGCGGTCATTCGTAGAGGTTGTGCTGCTCCGATCCGGCGAAGCGCAGCGGCACCTTCGAGACGACCCAGCGGAACTTCCCGCTCGGCCCGCGCGGGATGTCGTCGACGAATTCGACCTCGATGGCGACGGAGGGCCCCAGGCGCTCGCCGAGAGCCGCGACGAGCTGCCGCGTATCGTCGTCCGTGTAGCCGGAGCGCCGGACGATCTTCACCGTCACGCGATCGGGCGTCTCCTGGACGATCTGGCTCTTCTCGATGCGGACCATGGGCTTGAAGGGGTGGGTGAGCGTGGAGGACGAGATGAACCGCCCCTCCGGCGTGACGACGATATCCTCCGCCTTCGTCGTGACGGCGGCCATGCGCGGCAGCGTCCGGCCGCAGCCGCAGGCCCCGCCGATCTTCGCGCTCACGTCCCCCACCTCGTAGCGGATGAGCGGCATCCCGTGGTTCTGGAGCCCCGTGGCGATGATCCGCCCGAACTGTCCCTCCGGGAGCGCCTCGCCGTCGTCCCCCACGATCTCCAGGACGCCGAACTCCGGCTGGACATGGAGCCCGTGGTGCTTCTCGCACTCCATGGCGAAGAGCACGCGCTCGGCCTGGCTGAAGACGTCGAAGACCCGGCAGGCGAAGGCCTGCTCGATCGTCGCGCGCTGGATCGGGAGCAGCGTCTCGGAGGAGCACACCACCCCGCGCAGGGGGAACGTCTTCCCGCTCTCGACGACGTGGCGCGCGAGGATGTAGGCGGTGCTCGGGTAGGCGTCGAGAAACTGGCACCGCCGCGCCCTCATGGCGTCCAGGTACAGCGGCAGGTTCCGCTCCTCCAGGTGGAAGGAGGAGAGCAGGAGCTGCTTCCAGGGCGCGTTCCACCGCCAGAAGGGGGGAAGCGTCCGCGCGATCGGGACGATGGTCCGGCCCAGCAGGCTCGCGTAGGGCGACCCGAAGGCGAACCCGGCCCAGCCCCGCGCGCGCCAGTTGGCCGCGTTGTTCGCCACGTCCACGCGCCGATCCCAGAGCACGGTGACGGGCGACCCGGTCGTGCCGGAGGAGTTCCCCGGCTTGAGGTCCTTCGGCCGGTCGTCCGTGGACACGAGGCCCTCGAACCGTGAACGCAGGATGTCCTTCGTGAGGATCGGGAGCTTCGCGAGATGGGCCACACCGCCGATGTCCCGGGGCTCGAGCTTCCGCTCGCGCATCACGTCGCGGTAGTAGGCGACCTTCTCGTAGGCGTGCCCTATCAGGTCGCGCACCGCCCGGTCCTGCATCGCGGCCAGCTCCGCGGGCGGCCGCCGCTCGTTCTCCGCGAAGATCCGCTGCCACAGCCGGTACTCGTCGTTGAACCGCTCGCGCCGGATCTTCCAGCCGTAGGCGTTGAGCGCGAGCGTCTGGAGCGCCGCGGGGCTCGCCGCGTAGATCCGCTCGAGGACCTTCTTCATGGGGCGCCCTCTGCCGTGCCGGCGCCCGGAGCCCCGTCGGGCGGCGGGACCACCAGATGCGCGGGGACCGGCGGCACCGCCGCTATCCCGCCCTGGACCAGCGCCCCGAACATCCCGTCGATCACCGCCATGTTCTCCCGCATCGACGCGCGCGCGCACACGAGCCGCCGGTTCTCCTCCCGGGCCCGGGCGGCGCGGGCCGGATCGGCGAGCGCGCCGCCGATCGCGCGGCCGATGGCGTGCGGGTCGCCCGCGGGGACGAGATCCCCGGTCAGGTCGGGACGGATCCAGAGCCGGTTCGCTTCGTTGTCCGTCACCACGGGCCAGGCCCCGCAGGCCATCGCCTCGAGCAGCGACGCGCTCACGCCGTCCGTGCGCACCGTCGAGACGTACACGTCGCATGCACGCAACAGCTCCACGAGCCGCTCGATCGAGACGCGGCCCGGGAACTCGACGTGCTTCGCCACGCCGAGCGTGTCCGCGAGCGCCACCAGCCGCTCCTTCTCGGGCCCCTCCCCCACCGCCGTCCAGACGGCGTCCGGGAACCTCTTCAGGACGTCGGGCAGCGCCCGGAGGATCGGCTCCAGGTTGTAGTCCGCCCGGAGAGCGCGCGTCGAGAGGAGGCGCGTCGGCGTCCCCGGCCGTGGCCGGCTCCCGTCCATCGTGAATCGCTCCGTATCGATCCCGTAGGCGATCGTCCGGATCCTCGCCGGGTCGCAGCCCAGGGCGATCATGTTCCGCGTCATGTGGGCGCCCCAGGAGGTGACGAGATCGGCGCGGGCTAAGGCGTAGCGCGCGAGGGCGCGCTTCATGCGGGAGGTGGGCGGAAAGGCGATGTGCATCCCCTGGGCCGCCATGGCGAGCGGATGGAGACCGGCCGCAGCGGCGAGCACCCCGTAGGAGGTGACGCGGTAGGCCACCGTGAGATCGGGACGGAGCCGGCGGGCCAGCGCGCGTGCCGCGGGGATCGCGGCGAGGTATCCGAGACGCCCGAAGCGGCGGCCGAGCGGATGGAACGTCACGCCCACGGGCGCCGAGGAAGGCTCCTGGAGCGAGGCGAGGTGCACCTCGTGCCCAAAAGCGACGGCCGAGTGCTCGGCCCAGACGCGGGTGTAGGGGCTCGTCGCCTCACCGAGGAAGAGGATGCGCATGCCGCCCTATTTCCGGAAGGTCATCACCGCCATGCGGTAGAAGCGGCCGATGCCGGGAAAGGCCCGGAGCAGCGCCGCGTCCGCGCTCCTGAGCGAGAGCATCGCCCGCCGGTAGGCGCGGGCCGCCGCGGGGTGGCGGCGCAGGAAGGCGGCGTCGTTGTCGCGCAGCGCGTTTCCGGGGACCTTCCAGCCGATCACCTGCTGGATCATGGAGAAAAAGTAGAACGCCTCGATCGAGTGCGACCGGAAGGGTCCGGCAAAGGTGAGCACGTCCTGCGCCGTGAGGGGGACGTCGGTCCCGTGCTCCTCCTTCCCCGGGTAGGGGACGTGCTTGCGCGCCCACTCGAGGATCGGATTGGTGCCGAGCGGCTCCGAGAAGACCGCCACGCCGCCAGGCTTGAGCACCCGGTGGACCTGCCGGGCGGCGAGCGGGATGTTCACGTGGTGGAGCACGCCGAACCCAACGACGACGTCGAACATCTCGTCCGGGTACGAGATGTTCTCGAAGCTGGACACCGACAGCTCGACCTTGTCGTCGACGCCGCTCACGCGGCAGACCCGCCGCGCCACCTCCACCACCTCGGGAACGAGATCGAACGCCCAGACCCGTGCCCCGGAGTGGGCCAGGAGGGGGATCTGGCCGCCGGGCCCGCAGCCGCATTCGAGCACGCTGCGGCCCCTCAGATCGCCCATCGCCCGCAGAATTGCCTCGCCCTCCGCGTGGCGGCCCTCGCCAAAGTACGTCTGCAGATCGTCCACCACGCGAAGCTTGCGCTCGTCGCGGAACTTGGCCGCCCAGGGGCCCCACACCTTCTGCTCGTAGGCCTGGCGCTCCTCGAGCGACGCCGTGCGCCAGTCGGTCCCGCTCATGCGGCCTTCTCCCCTGCGCCTTTCGCGATGGCGGCGCGAAGGATCTCCAGATAGTCGTCCGCCAGCCTTCTCCGGTCGTAGTGCGCCTCGACGTGGGCGCGCCCCTTCTCCCCCATGGCGCGGGCCCCGGCCGGATCGTCGGCCAGCGCGCGCACCGCGCGGGCCAGCGCCTCGCCGTCGCCGGGCGGAACGGTGATTCCCACGCCGTCGCTCCGCAGGATCGCCTCGCATTCCCCCGCGCCCGAGAGCACCACGGGGAGCCCGCAGGCGAGCTGCTCGAACACCTTCACGGGCAGCGATCCGCGGGTGAGCGCCGTGTCGGCCAGCGTCGCCACCCCGGCGTCGCAGGCGTTCAGCACCGCCGGGACGTCGCCGGAGGGAACGCTCGCGCCGAAGATCACGTTGGAAAGCCCCGCCTCCCTGGCGCGGGCCTCCATCCGCGACTTGTCGGCCCCCTCGCCCACCAGGAGGAAACGGATCCGCGGGTCGTCCCGAAGAGCCGCCGCGGCGTCCACGATCACCTCCGCCCCGTGCATGCGCCCCATGAGACCGACGTAGCCCGCCACGAAGGCATCCTCCGGGATCCCGTAACGCGCGCGGATGGCCGGGTCCCGCGGCGCGGGGCGGAAGCGCTCCGTGTTGGCGCCGTTGGGGATCGCCGAGACCTTCGCCGCGGGCACGCCGCCCGCGACGATCGCGCGGGTGAGGCCATCCGTCGCGGTGACGATCCGGGAAGCGCGCGCGTACACGAACCGCTCGAGCGCCTCGAAGGCCGACAGAACCGGACCCTCCTTCAGGACCCCCGCCGCCACCGCGGAGGCCGGGTAGAGATCCCGCACGTCGAAGACCAGGGGGACGCCGCGGCGCCGCGCCATGAGCCACCCGGCCACGCCGATCGTGAGGGGCGGGGACGTCGCCACGACCACGTCGGCTTCTCCCGCGCGATCGAGCAGGGCCGGGAGAATCGCGAAGAGCACCTGGTTCACTATTCGCCGGGCGATGGCCGAGCGCGCGTAGGGCACCGTGAACACGCGGTGCACCGGGACGCCGTTCACCTCATCGCGCCGGAAGAGGCCGTTCGGGTAACCCGGAAAGATCCGGCCCTCCGGGTAGTGCGGGTTCCCCGTGACGACGGTGACGACGTGGCCCCTCGCGTGCCATCGCTCGGCCAGCTCGGAGGCGCGCACCGCCGCCGCCGCCCGCTCGGGCGGATAGGTGTCGCCCACCAGAAGGATGCGCACGCGGCTACCCCCGGGCCCGGAGCGTCACGGCCCGAGGTACACGCGGGGCACGCGGCGCGAGATCCCGCAGAGCACCTCGTAGCCGATCGTGTCGGCCCATCCCGCGACCTCCTCGACGTCGATCCGCGCGCCCGCCTGCGATCCGAAGAGGACGACCTCCTCGCCCGCGGCGAGATCGGGCGCCTGGTCGGTGGCGTCGATCATCGTGAGGTCCATGCAGACGCGCCCGATGATCGGCAGCCGCCTTCCGCGCGCGAGGACCTCCCCACGGTTGCTGAGCAGGCGCGGCAGGCCGTCGGCGTAGCCCACGGGGAGCGTCGCGATCACGCTCTCGCGCGGCGTCACGAAGGTGCGGCCGTAGGAGATCGGCGTCCCCGCCGGGACCCGCTTCACGAAGACGGTCTCGGTGACGAAGCGCATCACCGGCCGCAGGTCGAGATCCGTCTTGAAGCCCGCCGAGGGGCGCGCGCCGTACAGGAGAATGCCCGGGCGGGCCAGGTTCGCCTCTCCGGGGAGCCCCGTCGCCGTCGCGGCGGAGTTGGCGAAGTGCACGAACCGCGGGCGCACGCCCGCCTCGGTCATCGCGCGAACCGCGGCGTCGAAGCGTGCCACCTGCCCCCGCGAGTACTCCTGGTCGGCCAGATCGGCGTCGGCGAGATGGGTGAGCACTCCCTCGATCTCGACGTGGGCGAAGCGCTTGAGGTCGCCGAGGAAGGCGGGAAGCTCCCTCCACGCGACGCCCACGCGCCCCATCCCCGTGTCGATCTTCAGGTGGGCGCGGGCCCGCTTTCCCAGGCGCTGGGCCGCGGCGTCGAGATCGGCCAGGGTTGCGTGCCGGTAGACGACCGGGGTCAGGTCGCGCTCCACGCAGGCCTCGGCCTGGCCGTCGAAGAGGCCGTTCAGGAGCACGACGCGGGCCGAAATTCCGACTTCCCGCAGCTCGAGCCCCTCCTCGATCGTCGCCACCCCGAGCCAGGCCGCACCGGCCTCCTCGAGCGCCCGGGCGCATCGCACGGCACCGTGGCCGTAGGCGTCCGCTTTCACGATGGGGAGCATCTGCCCGGGCCGCGCGCGCTCCGCGAGGAGGCGGTAGTTCGAGACGAGGGCGCCGAGATCGATCTCGGCGCGGGTGGGTCGCGGTCTCATGCCGATCCTTTCGGAAGGTCCCGGGGCGCACGCGAGAGTCCCCGAACGCTCATGGGTATCACCTGCCCCGGCGCCTGTAAAGCCGCGTCCTGTCCCCGGAATGTCCTCCTGCGCGCCTTGACACCCATGGGGTCCAAAAGTACCTTGTCCGCGGGTATTCCGAATCCACGCAGCATCGTCGGAGTCGGCCTGCGCTCACTTCTGGAGCCGGCGGCGCGAAGAGCCGATGAGCCACACGGTTCCCCCCACCCACCGACCCTTGAAACTCATCGTCAATGGCGAGACGATGGAGCTGCCCGGGGTGAGGACGGTGAGCGATCTCCTCCGGGCTCTCCGTTTCGACGCGGGGGAGGGCTCCTCGCGCGTGGCCGTCGCCGTGAACCTCGAGGTCGTCCCCCGGGGCAGGCATCCGGAGCACGCGCTGCGCGAGGGCGATCGGGTCGAGATCATCCACGCCGTGGGAGGCGGCTAGCACATCCTGACATGACCGACACGCTGAGACTGGGAAAGTACGAATTCAGGTCGCGCCTGATCGTGGGCACGGGCAAGTACGCCTCGCTCGATCAGATGCGCGAGGCGATCGAGGAGAGCGGCGCCGATCTTGTGACGGTGGCGATCCGCAGGGTCGATCTGAAGTCCCGGGGCGAGGGAAGCTTTCTGTCCGCGCTCGATCTGGGGAAGATCGCGTTGCTCCCGAACACCGCCGGCTGCTACACGGCCGACGAGGCGGTCACGACCTGCCGCCTCGCGCGGGAGCTGCTGGGCACGGATCTCGTGAAGCTCGAGGTGATCGGCGATGAGCGCACGCTTTTCCCCGACAACGAGGCGCTCCTGTCCGCGACCGCGATCCTGATCAGGGAGGGCTTCACGGTCCTCCCCTACACGAGCGACGACCCGATCGTCTGCCGCAAGCTCGCCGACCTCGGGTGCCCCGCGGTGATGCCCCTGGGGGCCCCGATCGGCTCGGGCCTGGGCATCCGCAATCCGACGAACATCCGGATCATCCTGGAAACGGTCGGCGTCCCGGTGATCGTCGACGCCGGCGTGGGGACCGCTTCCGACGCGGCGATTGCCATGGAGCTCGGCTGCGCCGGCGTGCTCATGAACACGGGGATCGCGGGCGCGAAGGACCCGGTGAAGATGGCCCGCGCGATGCGCAAGGCCGTGCAGGCGGGGCGGCTCGCCTACGAGGCGGGCCGCGTCCCGAAGAAGCTCTACGCGACGGCATCGAGCCCGCTCGATCACCGGATCGAGGGCTGATCCCTTGGCGGAGGTCCTCCTCATCACCGATCGGACCCGGAGCCGCGGCCGCCCGGTGGACGAAGGGGTGGCCGCCGCGGTGCGCGGCGGCGTGCGGATGGTACAGGTCCGGGAGAAGGATCTCGCGACGCGCCCGCTTCTCGATCTCCTGCGCGGCGTGACGCGCGCGGCCACAAAGGCCGCGGGCGGCCCGGGGCGCGTCCGGGTCTTCGTCAACGATCGGATCGACGTCGCGCTCGCGGCCGGCGCCCAGGGGGTCCACCTCGGGGCCCGGACGATCCCCGTCGCGGCCGCGCGGCGCGTAGCGCCGGGCCTTTCCATCGGCTACTCGGCCCACGATCTGGAGGAAGCGCTCGGGGCGGAGCGCGACGGCGCGGACTTCGTGACCTTCGGTCCGGTGTTCGAGACCGCCTCGCCGGGCGTGAAGGCCCCGCCCCGGGGGCTCGCGCGGCTTTCGGAAGTCTGCCGCGTGCTTCGCATCCCGGTCTTCGCCCTCGGAGGGATCACAGCGGCGCGGGTGCCCGACGCGCTCGCGGCGGGGGCCGCGGGCGTGGCCGTCGTCTCGGCCATCACGGAGGCCGCCGATCCCGCCGCCGCCGCGGAGGCCATCGTGAAGGCGTGCCGCTCTTCCTCGTGGAACCCGAAGGAGCGCTCGACATGAACGGACCCAGCCTCCCGCAGCGCATCGCCCATCCCGACGTCCGCGACGGGAGCTTCCTCGCGCGCCTGTCCCCCGGCGTCGCCCGCATCCTCGATCGATCGCTCGAGGGGATCGAGATCAGCGAGGACGACGCGACGGTCCTCTTCGGGACGACGGGGCCCGATCTGGCCGCGGTACTCGGCGTCGCCGATCATCACCGGCGCGAGATCAACGGCGACGTCGTCACCTTCGTGGTGAACCGGAACATCAACTTCACGAACCGCTGCTTCGTCGGCTGCAAGTTCTGCAACTTCAAGGTCCGCGAGGAAGGCCCCAACGCCTATTTCCAGGATCTCGAGGAGGTCGCCCGTCGCGCCGACGAGGCGGTCGAGCGCGGCGCCACGGAGCTGTGCATCCAGGGCGGGCTCCACAAGGAGCTGCCCGGCACCCACTACGAAGCGATCCTCCGGACCATCCGCGCGCGCCATCCGCGCCTGCACCTGCACTCCTTCTCGAACGTTCCAGGCTCTTGAAATCGGGACCTAACCCTCATAAATTAGCGCGCTATCTGCTTAATATTCAGGAGGAGGAACGCAAGTGTATTGCGCGGGAGCTGCATGACGATGTTGGGCAGCGTCTTGCATTGATAAAGATCGAACTTGAAATGGCGCTGCAGAAAAACC
>JBGPLH010000102.1:0-9648 GCA_041486365.1 Thermodesulfobacteriota bacterium
AGGACGAGGAGCGCGATCTCGCGCCCCTTGCGACGCTTGCCCATCCGCCCCTCACGCCGGGCCGGCGGGGCCCACGCTCCCGCGGCCTACCCGATGGAGGAGATTCGCCATTTCGATCGCGCTCAGCGCGGCCTCGGCCCCCTTGTTGCCGTGCTTGCCTCCGGCCCGATCGAGCGCCTGTTCCATCGTGTCGCAGGTGAGCAGCCCCAGCCCCACCGGGATCCGGTGATCCAGCGAGACGCGTGTGAGGCCGCGCGTCGTCTCGGCACAGACGTATTCGAAGTGTGGCGTGCCGCCGCGCACGACGCATCCGAGGGCCACGATGGCGTCTACGCGGCCGGTGGCCGCGAGGGCCTGTGCAGCGATGGGAATTTCCCAGGCGCCCGGCACGCGAACGACCTCGACCCGGTCGTCCGCCGCCCGGCTCCGGGCGAGCGCGTCGAGTGCCCCCTCGAGCAGGCGCGCGGTCACGGCCTCGTTGAACCGGCTCACGACCACGGCGATGCGAAGGCCGTCCGCGCGCGATTGACCTTCCGTGATGCGGGGCCCCGCGCCCTTCTCACCGTCTGCCATCGCGCCCCCCCTTCCCCTTGCCTTTGCTCGCCGCCCGGAGCGAACGCGCGGAGCGCGTGCCGGCTCTGACGATGCCCGCGTCTCCCGCAAGGAGCTTCTGCACGTATTTCGCCAGCACGTCCGCCTCGAGGTTCACCGGGTCGCCCGGCTTGCGCTCGCCGAGCGTCGTGTGCCGCGCCGTGTGCGGAATCACCGCAACGTCGAAGCGGCGCCCGCGCGACGCAGCCACGGTGAGGCTCACGCCGTCCACCGCGACGGATCCCTTCTCCACGAGGTAGCGGGCCACGGCAGGGGGCGCCTCGAACGTGTAGATCCACGCGTTTCCTTCGGGCCTGACCGCCGCGACGCGCCCCACGCCGTCCACATGCCCCTGGACCAGATGGCCGCCGAGGCGATCGGAGAGCGTCAGCGAGCGCTCGAGGTTCACCGGCGATCCGGGGCGCAGGGCGCCCAGCGCCGTGCGCCGGAGCGACTCGGGGGAAACTTCCACCGCGAAGCGTCCCCGCCCCTTCATGACGACGGTCATGCACGCGCCGTTCACCGCGATGCTCTCGCCGATCGCGAGGGCCCGCAGGCCACAGGCGATCTCGATCCGCGCGGCGCCCCGCACCGGCTCGATCCGCCGCACCCGCCCCAGGGTCTCCACGATACCGGTGAACATGACCTCTCCCCTCCGCCTATTCCCTCGCGCGGCCGATCGGCCGCTCCCTGCGCGCGGCGGGGGTGAGGTCCGCCTCCACGAGGAGATCCTCCCCGAGGCGTGAGACACGGACGTCGGACAGGGTGAGCCGCTTCGCGAGCGGCGCGGCGAGAAGACCCGGCGTCCGGTCGCCCCCGATCAGGATCGGCGCCAGCAGGATGCGCAGCCGGTCGACCAGTCCCCGCGAGAGGGCGTTGGCCGCCACGCGCGGTCCGCCCTCGATCAGCACCGACTGCACGTCGCGCGCCCCGAGCTCCGCGAGCACGCGGGCGAGATCCACCCGCCCTTCCCGCGCGGGGATTCGCCAGACCTCCGCGCCGAGCCCCCGCAACGTCGCCTCCCGAGGGCGCGGGGCGCCGGGCAGCGTCGCAATCACGGTGCCGGCGGGGGAACCGCCGTGGAGCATCCGCGCCTTCGGAGGCATTCGCAGGCGGCCGTCGAGGATAACGCGGAGCGGATCCTTCCCGGGCCGGGTGCCCCGCGCCGTGAGCAGCGGATCGTCGATCAGCACGGTGCCTACGCCGACCAGGATCGCGTCGGAAACGTGCCGCAAGCGGTGGACGTAGCGCTCCGCTTCGGGTCCCGAGAGGCGCCCGCCCCGGCCGGGGCCGGGGGCCACCTTGCCGTCGAGGCTCATCGCGCACTTCAGCGTGACGAGGGGCAGGCCCGACGTGACCTGCTTCAGGAAGGGCGCGTTCTGCGCGCGGCAGGCGCTCTCCAGCACGCCGTGGATCACCTCGATCCCCCGAGCGCGCAGCCGGGCCGCGCCGCCGCCGCGGACCCTCGGGTTGGGATCGGACACGCCGATCACGACGCGCGCGACGCCGCTGCGCAGGACCGCGTCCGTGCAGGCCGGGGTGCGCCCCGCGTGGTTGCAGGGCTCGAGCGTCACATACAGCGTCGCTCCACGCGCCGCGCGCCCCGCGCGTTCCAGCGCCATCGCCTCGCCGTGCACCGCACCGACGCGCCGGTGCCACCCCTCCCCCACGATGCGGCCGCCGCGCACGACGACGGCCCCCACCATCGGGTTCGGGCTGGTCCAGCCCTCACCCCGCCGCGCCAGCGCCAGCGCGCGCTTCATGAAGCGCGGGTGCTCCGCGGCCTGTTCAGCGCTCACCGGCGCCGGAGTTCTTCTTTTCCTCATCGAGGAGCTCTTTCAGCTCCGCCATGAACTCGTTCAGATCCTTGAACGAGCGGTACACCGATGCGAAGCGGACGTAGGCCACCTGGTCGAGGTCGTGGAGCTCCTGCATCACCGCCTCGCCGACGGCGCTGCTCGGGATCTCCTTGGCACCGCTCTCCTGGAAGCGCTTCTCCAGGTTCTCCACGACCCGCTCGATCCGCTCGACGCTCACCGGGCGCTTTTCGCAGGCCTTGTGGATTCCCATCATGATCTTCTTGCGGTCGAAGGGCTCGCGGCGACCGTCCTTCTTCACCACCAGGGGCAGGATCTCCTCGATCCGCTCGTAGGTGGTGAAGCGCCGCGTGCACCGCGCGCATTCACGGCGCCGGCGGATCACGTTATCGTCCCGCGAGAGCCGCGAGTCGATCACCCGATTATCGGTGTCGGAGCAGAAGGGGCAGCGCACGACGGCCTCGTGTCTCGCCCTGAGCCGGCGGCGCAGCGGGCGGGAGCCTCGGGACACGCCGGGGCACCCGAGCCCCGGAGGGGTCCGTCAGGACGACGCGCGGCGGCTGGCGTACAGGGGGAAGGCGGCGCAGAGCTCGCCGACCGCGCTTCGCACGCGGTCGTTCACGGCGGCGTCGTCCGGGCGATCCAGGACGTCAGCGATCAGGTCGCCGATCTGCGCCATCTCGTTCTCCTTCATCCCGCGGGTGGTCACCGCGGGGGTACCGATCCGGATCCCGCTCGTGACGAAGGGGGAGCGGGTCTCGAAGGGGACGGTGTTCTTGTTCACGGTGATCCCGGCCCGGTCGAGCGCCTCCTCGGCCACCTTGCCGGTGAGATCGGTCTTGCGGAGGTCCATCAGGATCAGGTGCGTGTCCGTGCCCCCCGAGACGAGGGACCAGCCGCGCGCGGTGAGGCGGGAGGCCAGCGCGACGGCGTTCGTCAGGATCTGAGCCTGGTACTCGCGGAACGCGGGGGCTTGCGCCTCCCGGAAGGCAACGGCTTTGGCGGCGATCACGTGCATGAGCGGCCCGCCCTGGATCCCGGGGAACACCATCGAGTTGATCGCCTTGGCGTGCGCCTCCCGCATGAGGATCATCCCGCCCCGGGGGCCGCGAAGCGTCTTGTGGGTGGTCGTGGTGACGAACTCGCAGTGGGGCACCGGGTTCGGGAACAACCCCGCCACGACGAGCCCGGCGTAGTGGGCGACGTCCGCCATCACCATCGCCCCCGACTCGTCGGCGATCGCGCGGAACCGCTCGAAGTCGATGCGGCGCGGGTATGCGCTCGCCCCCACCACGATCAGCTTCGGGCGGTGCGCCAGGGCCAGGGCCCGGACCTCGTCGTAATCGATCCGCTGGTCGGATTCGCGCACGCCGTAGGGGACCACCTTGTAGAACCTGCCGGAGAAGTTGACGGGGCTGCCGTGCGTGAGGTGCCCGCCGTGCGAGAGGTTCATCCCGAGGTAGGTGTCGCCGGGCTGCAGGGTGGCGAAGTAGACCGCCATGTTGGCCTGCGCGCCCGAGTGCGGCTGCACGTTGGCGGCGTCGGCGCCGAAGAGTGCCTTCGCCCGCTCGATCGCGAGGTTCTCCACGACGTCCACGTAGCCGCAGCCGCCGTAGTAGCGCTTGCCGGGGAGTCCCTCCGCGTACTTGTTCGTGAGGACCGAGCCCTGGGCCTCCAGCACCGCCTCGCTCACGAAGTTCTCGCTCGCGATCAACTCGAGGGTCATCGCCTGGCGATCCGTCTCCTGGCGGATCGCCTGGGCCACCTCGGGATCCACCTGCTCCAGCTCCGACATCGTCACCTCGAATTGTTCCGGAGGATTTCCTCCGCGATTTCTCTCTCGATCGCGGCAATCTTCTGCACGCGCCGCTCGTGGCGGCCGCCCTCGAAGGGCGTGTCGAGCCACGTGTCGAGCGCCTTCATCGCGACGTCCGCGGCGATGAACTTCTCGCCGAAGACGAGGACGTTCGAGTCGACATGGGCGCGGCTCTGCTCGGCCACATCCACGGCGGTCACCAGCGCGGCCCGCACCCCGGGGAACTTGTTCGCCACGACGCTCATCCCGACCCCCGACCCACATACGAGGATCCCGCGGTCCGCTTCCCTCCTGGACACGCCGCCGGCCACTATCCGGGCGAAGTCCGGGTAGTCGACCGAGGTGTCGTCGTAGGTGCCGAAGTCCTCCACCTGCACCCCGCGCGACTCCAGGTGCCGCTGGATCTCCTCCTTGAGCCCGAGGCCCGCGTGGTCGCTTCCGAGCAGGATCTTCACCGTTCGTCATCCTCCAGATGTCGGCTCGAATCCCCGGAGGATCAGGCAGGCGTTCGTCCCGCCGAACCCGAAGGAGTTGGAGAGCGCCGCGCGAACCGTCCCGCTCCGGGCGCCGCCGGCCACGTAATCGAGGTCGCAGTCGTCGTCGGGATCGGTGAGGTTGATCGTGGGCGGGAAGATCTGGTCCCGCAAGGCCAGCGCGATGAAGATCGTCTCGATACCGCCGGCCCCGCCGAGCAGGTGGCCGGTCATCGACTTCGTGCTGCTCACGGCGAGGCGACGCGCGTGGGCGCCGAAGACCGATCTGATCGAGCGGGACTCGAGGCCGTCGTTGTAGGGCGTGGCGGTCCCGTGGGCGTTCACGTAATCCACCTCCTCGGGCTCGATCCGCGCGTCCTCCAGCGCCATCCGCATGCAGCGATTCGTCCCGTCACTGTCCTCCGGTGGCGCCGTGATGTGGTAGGCGTCGCCCGTCAGGCCGTAGCCGATCACCTCGGCGTAGATCCGGGCGCCCCGCTCGATGGCCAGGGAGAGCTCCTCGAGGATGACGATCCCCGCCCCCTCGCCCATCACGAAGCCGTCGCGCGTGCGATCGAAGGGACGACTCGCCGTCTCGGGTGTGTCGTTCCGCGTGCTCATGGCGCGCATCGCGCAGAATGCGCCGATCCCCAGTGGGGTCACCGCCGCTTCCGTGCCGCCGGCCACCATGACGTCGCTCACGCCTCGCTGGATCAGCTTGAAGGCGTCGCCGATCGCGTGGGTGCCCGAGGCGCAGGCGGTGGACACGCAGGAGTTGGGTCCCTTCAGGCCGAAGCGAATGGAGACCTGGCCGGCCGCCATGTTGGGGATCACCTTGGGGACAGTGAAGGGGCTCAGGCGCTTCCAGCCCCGATCCACGGCCCGCAAGGTTTCCACGGCGCTCTCGATCGTCTCCACGCCGCCCATCCCTGTTCCGACGATCGTGCCGATCCGGGGGGCCAACGCCGGAGTGATCTTGAGGCCCGCGTCCCGGATCGCCTGGGTGGCACCGGCGATCGCGTATTGGGCGAAGCGATCGAGCTTTCGCTCCTCCTTGCGCTCGAGGTAGACGCCCGCGTCGAAGCCCCGCACCTCGGCGGCGATCCGGGTTGGGAATCCGAAGCCGGCCGCATCGAAGCGGGTGATCGGCCCCGCGCCGGATTTCCCGGCCAGGATGGCGCCCCACGTTTCTTCGACCGTGTTGCCCAGCGGGGTGACCGCTCCGAGCCCCGTGATGACGACGCGCCTTCTCATGGGACCGTCCGGGTCAGCTCTGGGCCTTCTGCTTGATGTAATTGATCGCATCCTGGATCGTCTGGATTTTCTCAGCGTCCTCGTCCGGGATCTCCATGTCGAACTCCTCCTCCATGGCCATCACCAGCTCCACGATGTCCAGGGAGTCCGCGCCCAGGTCGTCGATGAAGCTCGCCTCGGGGACCACCTCGTCCTCGCTCACGCCGAGCTGCTCGACGATGATCTCCTTGACTCTCTCTTCGATGCCCATCCATTTCCTCCTTGTGGGCCGGGCGCGCCGGCGGGGCGCGTCCCGGGTCAGGAACAGGATCCGGATTCCGTGATCCGCTTCAAGAGCCCGCGGCGGCGCGGTGAACCGCTCCGCCACCTCAGCACAACCCTCCGTTCACATGGATCACCTGGCCGGTGATGTAGCCCGCCTCCTCCGAGAGGAGGAAGCTCACCAGCGCGGCCACTTCCTCCGCCTGGCCGAGGCGCCCCAGCGGCACCCGCGTGAGAAGCTCCTCGCGCACCTTCTCCGGCAGCCGCCGCGTCATGTCGGTGTCGATGAAACCGGGCGCCACCGCGTTCACCGTGATCGCGCGGCTTGCCAGCTCGAGGGCCACCGACCGCGTGAAGCCCATGATGCCCGCCTTGCTCGCCGCGTAGTTCGACTGTCCGGGATTGCCCGTGACCGCCACGACGCTCGTGACGTTCACGATCCGGCCGCGCCGCGCCTTCACCATGGATCGGGACGCGGCCCGCGTGCAGTGGAAAACGCCCTTCAGGTTCACGTCGAGCACGCGGTCCCACTCCTCCTCCTTCATCCGGAGGAGCAGGTTGTCCGCCGTGATCCCGGCGTTGTTCACGAGGCCGTCGATCCGCCCGTGGCGATCGACGAGGTCCTTGAAGAACGCCTGCGTGTCCTCGAAGCGGCTCACGTCGAGCGCCAGCGACTCCGCGCTTCCGCCCGACTCCTTGATCGATTCCAGCACGCGTGCGCCGGCAGCGGCGTCCCTGCTGTAGGTGAACGCCACGTGCGCGCCCTCGCCCCCCAGGCGCTGCGCAATCGCGCGGCCGATGCCGCGGGACCCGCCCGTGACCACGAACACCCTTCCCGAGTGCCTCACGCCCGCGCCTCGGCGCCCGGCCGGGGGAACTCAGCCGCGAGCGCGTCGATCTCCTCGAGTCGACCGCAGGCCGACACGCGCGCGCCGTCGATCATGCGTTTCACGATTCCGGCGAGGACCTTCCCGGGCCCGACCTCGACGAAGTGGACCACGCCCATCTCCGCCATCGTCAGGACGGATGCCTCCCATCGGACGGGGGAGGCAACCTGGTCCACGAGCCTGCGCCGCAGGCGCGCCGGCTCGTTCGAGGGCTGCGCGTCCACGTTCCCGATCACCGGCACGCGCGGCGCGCGGATAGCCACGCCGTCGAGCGCGCCGGAGAGCCGCACGGCCGCCTTCGCCATCAGGGGCGAGTGAAAGGGCGCGCTCACGGGGAGAGGCAACACGCGCCGGGCACCGGCGGACTTGAGCGCCGGAATAGCGCGATCGACCGCCTCGCGATCGCCGCTGATAACCACCTGGCCCGCGCCGTTGTAGTTCGCGGGGACCACGACGCCGTCGCCCGAGGCCGAGATCTCCGCACACACCTTCGCGACGGTGTCGCCGTCCAGACCCAGCACCGCGCCCATGGCGCCACGGCCGCGCGGCACCGCCTCCTGCATCGCCGTACCGCGGAGCCGCACGAGGCGCAATGCATCCTCGAAGGCCATGGCACCGGTGGCCACGAGCGCGGTCCACTCGCCGAGGCTGTGGCCGGCGGCCACGTCGGGCCGGAGACTCGTCCGCGCCTCCAGCACGGCGTGGGCCGCGAGGCTCGTGGTGAGCAGGGCGGGCTGCAGGTTCGCGGTGAGCGTGAGATTCGCTTCCGGCCCCTCGAAGCACAGCCGCGCGAGATCGAAGCCCAGGGCCTCGTTCGCGCGCGCGAAGAGGTCCCGCGCCTCGACACGGGCATCATGCAGGTCGCGGCCCATTCCCACGATCTGCGAGCCCTGTCCCGGAAAGAGGAAGGCGGTCCTGCTCACCAGGGACTCCTGTCGGGTCGGGACGGCGTGGCCGCGATGCCCATCGGCGCGCGGCGCCCCGCCGCGTCCCCTCCAGGCCGGTCGGCTAGCTTTCCTCCACGGCCACCACCTGGCGCCCGCCGTAATAGCCGCAATGGCGGCAGACGCGGTGAGGGATCGTGGGCTCGGTGCACTGCGGGCACTTGATCACATTCGCAGCGGTGAGCTTCTGGTGCGTCCGGCTCTTGTCGCGCCGCGACTTGCTGTGCCGGCGTGTGGGGTTCGGCATGGGGGAACGCAACCTCCGGAAGGGTTCGGCGGACCCGGGGGAAAGGCTCGCGTGGGGCGCGAGGACTATTCCTGGTGGAGTCCGCGCAGCTTTTCGAACTTGGAGATGCCCGTCTGTGGGGTGCAGTCGCACCGGGCACGATTGAGGTTCGCGCCGCAGGCCGGACAGAGCCCGAGGCACTCCTCCCCGCACAGCGCCCGGGCGGGGATAGCGAGCAGGACTTGCTCGCGAAGCATCGGTGTGAGATCGAGCCACCCGCGCGCGTGGCAGAAGACGTCCGGACTCTCCGCCTCCGCCGCATGCCCCAGGCTCTCGGAGGGCGCACCCGGCTCGATTTCGAGTCCCTCTGCCCCGCCCGCCGCCCGGAGGTAGACCGCGCGGAAGGGCTGGTCGACCTCTGCCTGTGCCGGCTCGAGACATCGGGAGCAGGGGAGCTGTAGTGTCCCCCGCAGGCGGCCCGAGACGAACACCTCCTCGCCGACGCGGTACATTTCCAGGTCGATGGCCAGGGAAGGGGCCACCCTCACGTCGGCCCCTAAACCCAGGCGTTCCAGCCAGGCCTCGTCCGGTCTCACGATGCTGCCGGACGCCTCCTCGCCGATCTGTTCCACTTTGAGGCGCGTGACGGTGGGCTCCACGTGACCTCGTCGTCTCGAATCACTCTGGCCCCTCGTCGAGGGGGACCGCGGGTCGGATCCTGTCGGCCCCCTTTTCAACGGGGACCTGGGGCGGGGCGGACGATCAACCGGTCAACCTGGGGAGGGGAAACCTGCCGGTGGAACGGCTGAGTATAGCCGTGGACCCCCGACTGTCAACATAACCTCCGGCACTTCGGGTCCCGGCTTCGCGAGCTGCCACACGCGATCACGCAGGCCTTCTCGAGAATAGGCTAAGCGCGCAGGATCAAGCGCTAATCTAGGCCATCGCGACGGGCGCTGTCAACGCGAAAGGAGTCCCGAGGAGCGCCGGACATCCCTTTCACGCCCCAGGGAGTCCCCACGCGCGCCGTTCCTTGACAGGGACGCGCACCGAAGGCTAACTGGGGCGCGTCTCTCCCCCCTCTTCCCATTCCGATCGCGAACGCGCATGGACACCGCCCATCTCGCCGCCGTCGCCGCCTACCTGGGCGTCGGCCTGCTTGCCGGCTTTCTCGCGGGCCTGCTCGGCGTGGGCGGCGGGATCGTCATGGTCCCGCTCCTCCTCTTCGTGTTCGACTTCCTCGGCTACCGGAACCCGGACGTCCTCTTCCATCTCGCGGCGGGGACGAGCCTCGCGGTGATCATCCCCACGGCGATCTCCAGCGCGCGAACCCACACGCGCCACGGCAACGTGCTCTGGCCGCGGGTGCTCGCCATGGC
>JBGPLH010000103.1:0-9592 GCA_041486365.1 Thermodesulfobacteriota bacterium
ACTTCGTCCCGAGGAAGTTGCTCGACGCCATCGAGAAGCCGTCGGCCAGGAGGTTCGCGGTGCCCATGATCAGGATCACCTTCGTGGCTAGCTCGGCTCCCACGACCCCCGAGACGACCGCGAAGGTGGTCACGGCGCCGTCGATCCCGCCGTAGACGAAATCGCGCAGATAGTTGTGCCGCATCCCCGCGGCCAGCCGCGCCTCGATCGCTTCGGGGGTGTGGGCGTGCTCCATGCCATGTGCTCCATCATGATGGACCCTGTGCCCGCGGGGATTGTAGCGAATCGGGACGGCTCCCGGTGTGCTGGCAATAAGGGCCCTGATGATCTAAGAAAGGCCTCCGACCAGCAGGCCCGCGGCGCTGTCGGCCGGGCGGACGGGCGCCCCGAGAGAGGGGGGCCGCCGAGGATCGCGCCGGGGGAAATCCTACCCCAAGAGGAGGGTTCAGCACTTGCGACATCCAGCAAGGCTCATCGGAGTGACGCTCCTGGCGATCTCGTTGGCCGCCTGCGGGGCCGGCCCGCAGACGCCGGCAGGCAAATCGGGCTCCGTCGACACGTCCTCGGTGACGCCGGAGGCCGGCGCGACGGCCGAGGCGCCCACCACTGGGCTGATCCCGAAGATCGATCCCGCCAGTCTGCCCGTCGAGGAAGCGAAGCTCGGCTTCGCGCCCGAGGCGGCGCCCCCGGTCCGTCGAGATCACCCGGCGAAGGTCATCGTGAGGATCGAGGTTCGTGAGCTGGTGAAGGAGCTGGCCGACGGCGCGACCTACACGTTCTGGACTTTCGGCGGAACGGTGCCGGGGCCCATGATCCGCGTGCGGCGCGGGGACCTGGTGGAGTTCCACCTGATGAACCACCCCGACAACACGGTCCCGCACAACATCGACCTGCACGCCGTGACCGGACCCGGCGGCGGGGCCACGAGCAGCTTCACGGCCCCGGGCCACGAGACGCAGTTCACCTTCCAGGCGCTGAACAAGGGCGTCTACATCTATCACTGCGCCACGGCGCCCGTGCCGCTGCACATCGCCAACGGCATGTACGGACTGATCGTGGTCGATCCGGAGGAAGGCTGGCCGGCGGTGGACCGGGAGTACTACGTGGTCCAGAGCGAGTTCTACACGAAGGGAGACTACAAGGCGGCCGGGCTCCAGCCCTTCGACATGCAGAAGGCGATCGCGGAAGACCCCCCCTACGTGGTCTTCAACGGGCGTGACGCTTCCTTGGTCGGCGACAAGGCGCTGCCGGCGAAAGTCGGCGAGAAGGTGCGCCTGTTCCTCGGCAACGGTGGGCCCAACCTCGTGTCCTCGTTCCACGTGATCGGCGAGATCTTCGATACGCTCTACTCCGAAGGGGGCGACGCCGTCAGCCACGACGTGCAGACGACGCTGATCCCGGCCGGCGGATCGGCGGTCGTCGACTTCACGGTGCAGGTACCCGGCACGTACATCCTGGTCGATCACTCGATCTTCCGCGCGTTCAACAAGGGCGCCCTCGGGATGCTCAAGGTGGAGGGGCCCGAGAATCTGACGATCTACTCTGGCCGGCAGGCGGACGCGGTCTACAAGCCCGGGGGCGCGCCGCCGGCGCAACCCGCGTCTCCGGCCGGGAGCACGCCCCCGGCCGGCGAGCGGAAGCCGTAGGAGGAGCATCCCTGAGGATCCTCGTCGCGATCCTGATCGCGCTGTCGTCGATCGCGGCCGCGGAGGCGGCCACGGCGCCGGGGCCGCCTCCCGGGATGGCGCCCGTCTCCGGCGGCGTCTACAAGCCGTTCTACCCGGTGGAGGGCGAGAAATCGATCCGGGTCGTCTCCTTCGACCTCGACGTTCGCCCGGTCACCAACGGGGAGTTCCTCGCCTTCGTCCGCGCGAACCCGCGCTGGCGCAAATCCCGTGCCTCACCGCTGTTCACCGACGAAGCGTATCTCTCGCAGTGGAAGGGGGATCTCGATCCGGGCGACGCGACGGACCGCCGGCGCCCGGTGACGTTCGTCTCGTGGTTCGCGGCCCAGGCCTACTGCCGTGGTCTCGGCAAGCGGCTGCCCACCGAAGCCGAGTGGGAATTCGCCGCGAGACCCTACGCCGCGGATGACCCGCGAAGCCGGAAGGTTGAAGAGACCATCCTGGGCTTCTACGCGCGGCCCCGTGGAGTGCTGCCCCGGGTGGACGACCTGCCTACGGACGCGCGCGGCCTGCGGGGCCTGCACGGGGTGATCTGGGAATGGGTGGAGGACTTCAACGCAAGCCTCGTGAGCGCGGACAGCCGCCAGGAGCGGGACCGCGAGCGGGAGCGCTTCTGCGGCGGGGCGGCGGTCGGCGCGGAGGACGCGAAGGACTACGCGACCTTCATGCGATTCGCGTTCCGGTCGAGCCTGGAGGCGAACTACGCGGTCCACAACCTCGGGTTTCGCTGCGCCAGGAGCATCCCGTGAGCATGAAGAGGAAGGGGGTCGGAAGGGGATTCGCCTTCGCGGCGATCGCGGGCGCCTTGATCTTGGGGGGGGCGCCGGACCCGGGGCTCCCGCCGTTGCGCGCCGAGGAGCACTCGGTCACGGGCGCGGAGAGCGGGCAAGGGGAGCATTCACAGCACGGGGAGCACGCGGAAGACACGGAGCACGACGGCGGGCACGGACACCACGAGCACAAGGTGCTTCCCGGCTCAGCGCCTCTTCCCGATCGATCCGTTTACCAGATCGTCGGAACGTGGGCCGATCAGAACGGCCGCCCCTTCCGCCTGGATCAACTCCGCGGAAGCCCGGTCGTGGCGCTGATGTTCTACGGGACCTGCAAGCAGGCCTGCCCGATCCTCGTGGAGGATCTCAGGCGGCTCGACGGAATGCTCGACGCGCAGGCGCGCGAGCGCACGCGGTATCTCCTCGTCACCTTCGATCCCACGCGCGACACTCCCGGGCGGCTGGCCGCCTACGCGAACGAGCACAAGCTCGACCCCAGCCGCTGGACGTTGCTCCACGGCTCCCCGGAGCAGGTCCGCGAGCTGGCCATGGTGCTCGGAATCAAGTACCGCCCCACGGGCGGCGGGGAGTTCAACCATACGATGCGGATCACCGTCCTCGATCGGGACGGAGTCGTCGTCGAGCGGGTGGACGGCTTGCGGCAGCCGCTGGACGCCCTGGCGAAATCGCTCTCGCGCCTCTGAACGCGCTCCGCCCTCCTTCGCCCCTACCTCGTCTTCAGCCCGTACTGCTCCGCCATCCCCGCCGCCGGCGGCTCGAGATCCACACCGAGGGTCTCCAGCAGCCGCGCCGTCATCATGTAGAAGCCGACCGTCATCGTGAGCTCGACGATCTCCCGGGGAGAGAACGCCCGTCGCGCCTCCTCGAAGAGCGCGTCGGCGACGCGGACTTCGCGCAGGCAGGCGTCGGTGAATCGCATCGCGAGCGCGGTCCGGGCGTCGAGCGGCGCGAAGTCCCCCTTGGCCACCGCCGCGATCTCGACGTCGGTGGCCCCGCAGGCCTTCGCGATGGGGACGTGCTGCGTCCGCTCGTACTCCGCCGGCGAGAGGGCGGCGACCCGCAGGATCGCCAGCTCGCGGATCCGCGGGTCGAGAGTTTGCCGCGCGAGGATCGCGCTGCCGAGCGTGAGATAGCCGCGCATGGCCTCCGGTGCGTGGAGCAGCATTCGAAAGAGGTTGAGCTTGACGGGAAGCGCCTCGAACAGCGCGCGCGCCTTCTCGGTCGCCGCGATCGGGTCGGCGTAGGGTAGTCTCGCCATTCAGGTTCCTCCGGCCCGCTGCGCTTCGCGCAGCTCGATCATGCCGCGGAAGATGCCCATGGCGTCGAAGGGCGCGTCCAGCGGCTGCCCCCGGAACTCGCGGTAGGCGCGCTCCACGTTGAAGAGGAGCCGCTCGGGCTCGGTCCAGCCGGCGTAGGGGCCCGGGTCGATCTTCTTCGCGGCCTCCAGCGCGGAGAGACCCGCGTCGAAGTGCCGGCGTGATTCCCCGCGGACGTACTGCAGGTAGGCCTTCATCTCCTTCGGCCCCTCCACCCCGCACAGCGGGCCGTGCCCAGGGACGATCACCTTCGGGTCGAGCGCCACGATCTCGTCGAGCGCCGCGATCCACCGGTCGGTGGTGCCCTCCCAGCCGATGGGTGTGCAGAGGCGGAAGAGCACGTCCCCCGTGAAGACGATCCCCGCTTCCGGGAGGTGGACGATGGCGTCGCCCAGGGTGTGGGCGGGGCCGACGTAGATCAGGTGGACCGGGATCCCGTCGAGATCGAGGGACAGATCGTCGTCGAAGACGGTCGTCGGCGGCGTGAGGCGGACGCCCTCGAAGTCCCAGCGCGCCAGCTTTCTCGCGAAATCCGCGATGGCCGGATCGTCGCTCGACCCCGCGTTGCGGATCATCTGGAGGAAGTCCGGGGGCGCGTCCTTGCCGAAGGAGGCGGCGCACATGCGATGGCCGATGATCTCCGCCCCCTCGAAGAGCTGGTTACCCCAGCAGTGATCGCCGTTGTGATGCGTGTTGACCACGCGCCGCGCGGGCGCCGTCCAGACGCGGGCGTACTGGGCGATCATCTCCCGGGTGTGCGGCAGGTCCCAGAACGTGTCCACGACCAGCCCGCCCCCGCGGTTCACCAGCCCCGAGTTGCTCGTGCCCAGCCCCTCATCCTTCTGGAGGCAGGCGTACACGTCGGGTGAGATCTCACGAAGCTCCATGAGGCGCACTCTAGCAGGAAGACAGACGGCGAGGAAACCACGAAGCGGCACCCTTCGCGGTTTCGGCTGAGGAGGCCGGTCCGATTCCGGGCGCGGTCTTTCCTTGAGGCGCGTCATGGGCTAGTACTGGGGATGTCCCGCCGGGCTTTGGGGTCGCGTGATGCGACGTCCCTCGCCTGAGAAGGGAGCCTCTCTTGCGATCCGGGTTCCTTGTGAAGCTGGCGGTCGCCGCGCTGATCTTGGCGGCGGGCGCGGAGCCCACGCGGGCCGCAAGCCCGCTAACGGATCCGATCCCCGGCCCGATCCCGTTCGGGGACATCACGATCTCGCTCGAGATCGTCGCGACCGGCTTCACCTCGCCGCTGTGGGGCACCCATGCCGGCGACGGCTCCCGTCGTCTCTTCGTGGCGGACCAGATCGGCAAGATCTATGAGGTCGATCTGGACACCAAGTCCAAGCGGCTCCTCCTCGACGTGAGCGGGAGGCTTGTCTCGCCCTTCGTGTTCTTCGAGGAGCGAGGGTCCGTGGGCCTGGCGCTCCACCCCGACTACCCACGGAACGGCCTACTCTATACCTTCACCGGCGAGCCGGCGCGCGCTCCCGCGGATTTCACCATCGCCCTTCCCGTTGGCACATTCCCCGATCACCAGAGCGTGATCACCCAGTGGCGCGTGCGCAAACCTACGGATCGCCGCTCGGTCGTCGATCCCGCAAGCGCGCGCGTCCTTCTGCGAATCGATCAGCCGCAGAGCATCCACAACGGCGGATGCCTCGTCTTCGGCCCGGACCGGATGCTCTACATCTCCCTGGGCGACGGTGGCAACCTGGAGGACGAGGGGCCGGGCCACGGCACGATCGGCAACGGGCAGGACACGTCGACCGCGCTCGGCTCGATCCTGCGCATCGACGTCGATGGCCGCGACTCGGCCAACGGCCGGTACGGCATCCCGCCCGACAATCCCTTCGTGGGGCAGCCCGGCCTGGACGAAATCTTCGCCTACGGGTTCCGCAACCCCTTCCGGATGTCCTTCGATTCCGCGACCGGCGACTTCTACCTCGCGGACGTCGGCCAGTACAGCATCGAGGAGATCGACCTGATCGTGGCCGGGGGAAATTACGGCTGGAACCTGAAGGAGGGGAGCTTCTTCTTCATGGGCAACGGGCCGAGCCGTGGGTTCGTGACCGACATGGATCCGGGCGTGCCCGCCGGCCTCATCGACCCCATCGCCGAGTTCGATCACGACGAGGGGATCGCGGTGATCGGAGGCTTCGTCTACCGCGGGACCGCGATCCCGGAGCTGGTCGGCCGGTACGTCTTCGCGGATGTGCTCGGGCGGCTGTTCTATCTCGATGAAATGAATCGCATCCGCGAGCTGCGCCTCTCGTATCCCAGCGCGATCGGGATCGCGGTGCTCGGTTTTGGACAGGACGCGGATGGGGAAATCTACGTGATGGGCAACCCGACGAGCCGCCCCGTGGGGACCGATGGGGTCGTCCTGAAGATTCTCCCTTCGGACACCGATGGGGACGGCGTCCTGGAGCCCCTGGACAATTGTCGCTTCACCGTGAACCCCGGTCAGGAAGATGCCGGCGGGGTCGGGCCCAACTCGGGACCCGATGGGATCGGGACCGACTGTCAGTGCGGCGATGCGAACGAGGACGGCTTTGTCACCAAGGAAGACGGTGAGCTGATCAAGCAGTCGCTGCGCAAGGGAGCGGGGTCGAGGCTCTCGCGACCGGATGAGTGCGACGTGGACGGGAACGGGGTCTGCACGAAGAACGACGCCTCGGTGATCCAGCACGCCCTGCACGTTCCGCCCAAAGCGACGATCGTACAGCGGTGCGCCCCCGCCTTGCCCTAGAAGCTCGCCGAGAGCTTCTCCGCCGCCTCGCCCAGATGACGCCGCAGCTCGCCGGTGGGAAGGGTCCGTGCGAGCGATTCCACCGTGGCCAGCATCATCGCGGCGTTGCGCGCCACTTCGTCCTTGTTGCCCCCGCGCCGGGCCAGCTCCGCGAGCAGGCCGTGGCTCCGCCAGACCCCCGCACGGTACCCGATGGCCTCCGCGATCGCGAGCGCCTCGCCGCAGGCCGCGATCGCCTCGGGGCGGCGGTCCATCACGAGCAGGATATGCCCGCGCGTGGCCAGGGCCCGCGTCTCGATCTTGCGCGCGCCGTGCTTGCGCGCGCCCTCCAGCTCCTCGCCGGCCACCGCCAGCGCACGCTCCGGATCTCGCCGGACCAGCGCCACCCGCGCGATAGCGTCGAAGACGTGGAGCGAGTAGCGCCAGCGCATGAAGGGATCGCCTCCCGCCAGCCCCGCGCGGATTCGCTCCAGGCCGCCGAGGGCCCCGTCCGCGTCGCCCAGCGCGAGCCGGTTGAGCGCGAGGTTGATCTCGGCGTTCGCCGTGATCTCCGGATCGCCGATATCCCGGGCGACGCGCGCTGCACGCTCGTTGTACCCCTGCGCCATCACGTGGCTGCCGAACTCGGCGAAACACCAGCCCAGCGTGTTGAGCAGCCGGGTGCGCCAGGCGCGATCGCCGATCCGCTCGCAGAGATCGTGCGCCGCGTGCAGCTCCTCCAGGGCGCGGCCGTAGTCGCCGAGACAGCAGAGCGCCTTGCCGAGGAACCACTGGGGCCAGATCACGAAGTGGGCCATGCCCAGACGGTGGGCGATCTCGATCGTGTTCCGGGCGTGCTCGGCCGCCGTGCGGAAGTTCCCCCTCCACTCGTTCTGCTCCACGCTGGCGTGGAGCACCATCGTGCGGACATCGTCCGTTCCCGCCCGATCGGCGCAGGCGGCGGCCTCGTCCAGGCGTTGCTGCGCGACGTCGAGATCTCCGTGGACCGCATGGAGGAACCAGTCCATGCCCAGCGCGATCCCCTCGGCGGCGGGGAGGTCGTGGGACCGGGCGAGGGCGAGCGCATCCGCGATGACCTCGCGGGCCTCGGGATAGGCGTGGGCCCAGGTGTAGCTCATCGCGGCGCGCCCGAGGAGCGAGGCCCGAGTCTTTGGATCATCCGAGAGGGCGGCGCCGCGCCGGTAGGCGTCGCCCGAGGCGCGGAACTCGCTCACGGGGAAGAGCGCTTCGCCCAGCAGCTCCTCGAGACGTGCGCGGCGCTCCTTGGGAACGCGATCCCCCAGCCGGCCGGCGATCTCCAGGGCCCGGCGCGCGTGCTCGGCGGCCGCGTGGTTCGCGTAGGAGCCCAGCGCCTTCTCCGCGGCGCGCTCCCGGTACTCGAGCGCCCGCTCCCAGTCCTCCCCGAGCGTGAAGTGATGGGCCAGCGTTTCGGTGTGCTCCGCGAGGCGGTCGGCGTAGAGCTCCTCGATCGCGCGCCCGATGGCCCGGTGCAGCTCCTTGCGGCGCTGGATCAGGATGCTGCCGTAGGCCACGTCGTGGGTGAGCGCGTGCTTGAACATGTAGGCAAGTTCCGGGTGGGCCGCCTTCTCGTACACCAGCTCGAGCCCCCGCAGCTCCTCCACGAGGGGACCCACCGCGTCGCCCAGCTCCGTGATCCGCTCGAGGAGTCGCAGGACGAATTCGCGTCCGATCACCGAGGCGAGCTGGATCGCGTGCTTGCGATCGTCGGGCAACCGGTCGATCCGCGCCATGATCACGTCCTGGATCCGGTCGGGGATCGAGACGTCCCCGATGTCCTGCGCCAGTTCGAGGTGCCCGTCCTTCCGGCGCAGCGCGCCCTCCTCGAGGAGCGACTTCGTGACCTCCTCCACGAAGAACGGGTTCCCCTCGGCCTTGCGCGCGATCAGCTCGCGCAGATCACCCGGGATCTCCGCGGTGCCCAGCAGCGCGTTCGTCATGGAGGCCATCTCGGCGTCCGCGAGCGCGCGGATCGCTATCCGCGTGTGGTAGGAGCGATCGCCGAAGGGATGCCGGTAACCCGGCCGGTGGGAGCAGACGAGCAGCGCGCGCGCGCCGGCCACCGCGTCGGACAGGAAGGCGAGGTACTCCTCGGAGGCCGGGTCGATCCAGTGGAGATCCTCGACGAGGAAGATGAGAGGATTCATCTCCGCCGCGCGGAGCGTGAGCGCCTTGAGCGCCCGGAAGGTCTCCGATCGGCGGGTCACCGCGTCCATCGCTTCGACGGCGGGGTCGCCCGGGGGGAGCGAGAGCATCCCGCGCGCGAAGGGGAGGGTCCATCGCATATCGTCGCCGAAGGCCTCGATGCCGCGCTCCACCTTGGCGATCGCGGCCACGTCATCGTCCCGATCCTCGATCCCGAAGTAGCGCCGCAGCCCTTCGGCGATGGGGAGGAACGCGGTCGCCTGCCCGTAGGATGCGCAGTGTCCCTCCACCCAGAGGTGCGGCGTTCCGGCGAGGCCGAGGCGGAACTCATGTAGAAGGCGCGACTTGCCGATGCCCGCCTCGCCCACGAGGAAGACGACCTGGCCCTTTCCCTCCCGCGCGCGCTCGAAGGCTTCCTGAAGCGCGTCCAGCTCCCGCGCGCGTCCCACGAGCGGCGTCAGTCCCGTGTCGGCGAGGACGTCGATCCGCCCGCGCACCTCGCGCTCGGCCAGGACCTCGAAGGCGCGCACGGGGTTGCTCTTCCCCTTCACGTCGAGGGCGCCGAGGTCGCGCAGCTCGAAGAATCCCTCGACGAGCTTCCTCGTCGCCTCCGAGATCAGGATCGATCCGGGGCGGGCAAGAGACTGGAGCCGCGCGGCGAGATTCGTCGTGTCGCCCACGGCGGTGTAGTCCATCCGCAGGTCGTCGCCGATCTTGCCGACCACGACGAGCCCCGTGTGGATCCCGATCCGCATCCGGAAGTCGATCCCGCGCGCTTCGCGGAGCTCCGCGCCCAGCGATTGGAGGGCGCGCTGTATCCCGAGGGCGGCGATGACGGCGCGCCGGGGCGCGTCCTCCAGCGCCACGGGCGCCCCGAAGAGCGCCATC
>JBGPLH010000104.1:0-9548 GCA_041486365.1 Thermodesulfobacteriota bacterium
CACCAGGCGATCCGCCTTGCCCACCGTGCGCACCACCACGAGGTCGCGCAGCACGCCGAGGATCTCCTGGAACGTGCGCCGCACGTCGGCCCCCTGGGCGTCGAGTTTCCGGAGGACCTCCAGGCAGCGCGCCGGATCGGCGGCGATCAGCGCCCCCGCGAGATCGAGCACGAGCGAGCGGTCGATCATCCCGAGCGCCTCGCGCACCGAGGCCTCGTCGACCTTCCCGCCGGTATAGGCAATCAACTGGTCGAGGATCGTGAGCGCGTCGCGCATGCAGCCTTCCGACTGCCGCGCGATGGCCCCGAGCGCGGCGTCGTCGGCCTGGATCTTCTCCTCCCGCACGATCTCGCCGAGCTTCTTCGCGATGACGGGCGCCGGGATCCGGGAGAAATCGTAGCGCTGGACGCGGGAGAGGATCGTGGCGGGGAGCTTGTGAACGTCGGTCGTGGCGAAGACGAACTTCACGTGTGGCGGCGGCTCCTCGAGCGTCTTGAGGAGCGCGTTGAACGCCTCCGTGGTGAGCATGTGCACTTCGTCGATGATGTAGACCTTGTAACGCGCGGAGGCGGGCGCGTACTTCACTCCCTCACGCAGCTCGCGGACGTTCTCCACGCCGCGGTTGGACGCGCCGTCGATCTCCTGCACATCCACGGCGGAGCTGTTGGTGATCTCCCGGCAGGAAGGGCATTTCCCGCAGGGCTCGGCCGTGGGTCCCTTCTCGCAGCAGAGGGCCTTCGCGAAGATGCGCGCGATCGTGGTCTTGCCCACGCCGCGGGGCCCCGTCAGCAGGATCGCGTGGGACACCCTTCCTGCGGCGATGGCGTTCTGAAGGCTCCGCGTCACGTGCTCCTGCCCGAGCACGTCGGCGAAGACCTGCGGGCGATACTTTCGCGCGAGGACGGTGTAGGACATCGTCGGGACCCGGACGGACGACGCCCGCCGCGCAATGGCGCCGCGGGCGGGAAGGGAGAGGATGCGCGAAGCGCGCTCCCGGGAACGCCGAGGAGCGACAGCCAGGCAACCCCGCGGCACACGAAGGCGATGACTACCGTTGCTTCCTTCCGGACCTGGCGGGGTTCGCCATGCCTCGTTGCGCGGGACCCGGCTGCCGCTCCTCCGCGTCCCCGGGCTCCCCGGTGCTCGGGGAGGCATCCGGTGTGACCGTTGAAGATGAAATGGCGGAGAGAGAGGGATTCGAACCCTCGGTAGAGTTTCCCCTACGCACGCTTAGCAAGCGTGTGCCTTCAGCCGCTCGGCCATCTCTCCTTGAAATCGTTGGCTCAAAGAACCGGCGTCGGCCCATGTGGCGGGCGCCCTTTCATATCGGATCTTGTCGGCCCGCGTCATCGACGCGGGACCTCCGGCAACTGGCGGAGAGAGAGGGATTCGAACCCCCGGTACGGTTACCCGTACACCTGATTTCGAGTCAGGCGCCTTCAACCAGCTCGGCCATCTCTCCGGCAAAGATCAGACGAGAGGGCGCTTCGGGGGCACGCTCCGCCGCGCGCTTTTCAGCGCCGTCGGGGGCGGCACGTCGGGCACCGCCAGGCACGCGGCCTTGTGCGCAATCACGGTGGACGCCACGCGCGCGTCGTCCTCGCCGCTCACGGGAATCTCGGCCAGGAACTTGATCTTCCCCGCCGTCGCCACCATGCGCTTCACCGCGGGCGGCAACGTCTTGTCCCGCCGGAGCGCGCTCATGAGCGCCTCGCCCCGGATCATCCGGACGATCAGGTGATTGCCGAGGGCGTGCACCTGGCACACCGTCCGGTTCCCCATCTGCAGGATCGCCACCGGCGTGCGCCCGAGCGGGGAGATCATCCCCGCCCAGTGCGTGCCGTGGACCCGGGTGGCGCCGCGGAGAGAATCGAAACACCGCCGGGCCTTGAGCGACCAATACTCCATCACATCGTCGAGGGAGACTTCCTTGAGCGCTTTCGCAGCTTCATCCATGAATGACTCACCCCTCCCGGCCGCCGGCCGTTCCGCTTCCGCCCGACGACGCGTCATCGAGGGCCGAGCCTCGTGGTTCGCGGCGTGTCGTGGGCGAAGGAGAGCGGGTGTGAGTCCCTCTGGCGGACGAGTTAAACTTCGAGATGGTGCGCCCAGCAGGATTCGAACCTGCGACCTCTGCCTCCGCAGGGCAACGCTCTATCCATCTGAGCTATGGGCGCGGCATTCGGGAATACGAACAAGGCCGGCGCCTGGTTCGACGGGCCTCGCCCCCCGCGAGATCCCTACCAGCGCCGGTCACCGGTCAAATGGCGGAGAGAGAGGGATTCGAACCCCCGGTACGTTTTACCGTACACACGATTTCCAGTCGTGCACCTTCAGCCTCTCGGTCATCTCTCCGCGAAGCCGATCGTGGCCATATAAGGAATGGCGGAGAGAGAGGGATTCGAACCCCCGAGGCTTTCGCCTAGCGGTTTTCAAGACCGCCGCCTTCGACCGCTCGGCCATCTCTCCGCTCGGCGGACCGGGAGGCCTCGCGAGAAAGCGCGACCGGGAAACCCGCCTAAGCCTGAAGGGCTGCCGCCCCGCTCTCGCCGGAAGGTTTTTTTTAGCATTCCTGCCATCTTGGGTCAAGCGGAGGGACGCGGATGGAATGCGTCAGGTGCGATCGGGTCGCAGCACCTCGACGCCGACAGCAGGGAGGAGCGCCTTCGGCACGCGCAGGGAGCCGTCCGGCTCCTGGTTGTTCTCGATGATCGCCGCGAGCGTCCTCCCGACGGCGAGCCCCGATCCGTTCAACGTGTGCAGGAAGCGCGGCTTGGCCTTCTCGTCGGCCCGGTAGCGGATCGAAGCACGGCGGGCCTGGAAGTCCTCGAAGTTCGAGCAGGAGGAAACCTCCCGGTAGACCTGCTGGGCTGGAAACCAGGCTTCCAGATCGTAGGTCTTCGCCGCCGCAAATCCAAGGTCCCCCGTGCACAGGGTCATCACCCGGTAGGGCAGCTCCAGCACCTGGAGCACCTTCTCCGCGTGCGCCGTGAGAAGCTCGAGCGCCTCGTAGCTCTTCTCCGGCTCCGTGAACCTGACCAGCTCCACCTTGTTGAACTGATGCACCCGCAGGAGCCCGCGCGTGTCCTTCCCCGCCGCCCCCGCCTCCTTCCGGAAGCAGGCCGAATAGGCGACATAGGAGACCGGCAGCCGCGACGCCGGGAAGATCTCGTCCCGGTGCATGTTCGTGACGGGCACCTCCGCGGTCGGGATCAGGTGCAGATCCAGGCCCTCGAGCTTGAACTGATCGTCCCGGAACTTGGGGAACTGCCCCGTCCCGAACATGCTCTGCTCGTTCACGATGAACGGTGGGAAGATTTCCGTGTAGCCGTGCTCTCGCACGTGCAGATCGAGCATGAGGTTGATCAGCGCGCGCTCGAGCCGCGCCCCCATCCCCACGTTCGCCACGAACCGGGCGCCGGAGATCTTCGCCGCGCGCTCGAAGTCGACGAGCCCCAGCCGCTCCGCGATCTCCCAGTGGGGCTTCGGCTCGAAATCGAGCTTCGGAGGCTCGCCGAACCGGCGCGACTCGACGTTCCCGGACGCGTCGGGCCCGACGGGGACGCTCGGGTGCGGGAGGTTCGGGATCCACAGGAGCCGCTCGGCGGCCCGCGCCTCGAGCTCCTTGAGTCCGGACTCGGCCTCCTTGAGGTGCGAGGAGAATTCCTTGAGGCCCGCCGGCAGGCTCGTCCGGATGTAAGCGCGCACGTCGGAGGCGAGCGCCGCCTCCAGCCCGCGGATGAGTTCGCGAAGGGCGGCGTGCGCGGCCTGCAGCGCTGGCTGCCCACCTGGCAGGGCTCCGTCCCGGTCCGCGCTGCGCTTGCCGGCGTCGTCCAGGATCTCCGGGAGCGAGGGGAGCATCTTCTCGCATTCCCGGGGGGACAGGAGGTTCGAGAGCACCTTGCGCTGGTTCTGCAGGTCCTCGATGTGGCGCACGAGGGCGCGCCGCTCGATCTCCAGCGAGTACACGTCCTGGAGGGCCAGCACCGCGCCGCGCGAGGACATCCGCTCCTTCACGGTCTGGAAATCGTCGCGAATGAGCCTGGGATCGAGCATCAGGGAGTCCGGATGGGAGGCACTTCCCGCTGGGATTTCAGCGGGTTCCCTTTATAGCGGCGGCCGCCGACGGCGTCAAATGGCGCGCGGCCGCGGGCGGCGCGGATTCAGGGGGCGGGCTTTGCGGTGAGCTTCCAGGTGGAGGAGACGGCGAGCGTCTGCCCCGAGCTGGCGAGGGTGGCTGTGTGGCGGTGATCGAGCGTGAGGAGCAGGAAGCCGGTCCGGCTGTCCGAGGTGGCCGCGTCCCGGACCTGCAGCAGATCCGCGAGCACCGGCTCCCCGGTCCGGGCCGCGAGTGTCCGCTCGAGGGCGAGCGTCTGCTCCAGCAGGTTCTGCGGGTACAGCAGCATGCGCGTCCCATCCTGGAACCACATTCCCCGCATGGGCGTCTCGGCGACGCCCAGATCGAGATCGAAGGTTTGATCGCCGTTCAGCAGGAGGCTCCCCGAAATCGCGCGCGTCTCGCTGGTCTTCCCCGTCCGGGTCGTCCGGGCCCCCGTCACCAACCATGCGGTGGAGGGTGCCGCCAGGACCTCGGGCATGACCGCACCGACGCGCGGAGCGGAGACTGCCACCGGATCATTCTGCACCGACATCGGCTCGGGCATGGGGATCTCGCTGAAGGATCCGGTTCCCCGGTCCGAGGTGCTGAACCCGATCGGGACGAACGACCGAGAGCTGAGAAATTTGAAGGCGGCCTGGCCCCGGACCGACAGGACGCCCGATCGTTGGTTGACGGTGGCCGAGCGGCTGTTCGAGCGGAGGATGATCGTGACGGTGCCGAGCTGTGGCTTCAGGGCGTCCGCCAGATCGCTCAGAGCATCGAAGAGGTTCTGCTGATAGAACAGGAGCTGTCCCCGGTTACGGAACCACACGCCCCGCTCTGGCACTCCCGGCTCACCCGTCCCGTTCCCGGGGACGCCGATCACGTAGCTCCGGTCGGCGCTCAGGAAAAGGAGCTGGGTGACCACGATGCTCTGGGAGATGCCCCCGGAGGACGCGGTGATGCTGCCGGGGAGCATGTACGGAATCGATCGGCTGTCGGGGCTCGTGCCCCAGACACGAACCTCCTGGTAGTCGGTGAACCCGTCGCCGTCGCTATCCACGATCAGGGGCGAGATGCCATGCTGCACCTCCTCCAGGTGCTCAGGCCGTCCCCGTCGCTATCGGCCAGGACGGGATTGCTATGGACGTCGTGGACCTCCTGGCCATCCGTGAGCCCGTCACCATCGGTGTCGGGCTTGAACGGATCCGTGTGCGCCACCACCTCCTCCCCGTCATCGAGCCCGTCGCCATCCGTGTCCGCCCTGAGAGGATCGGTGTGGAAGGTGTTGATCTCGTCGGGGTCCGACAACCCGTCCCCGTCGGTGTCGGTCTTGGTCGGATCCGTGTGCGAGACACGCACCTCCCCGTCGTCCGAGAGGCCGTCCCCGTCGGTGTCGGTCTCGAGCGGATCCGAGTGGTAGATGTTTACTTCCTCCCCGTCCACCAAACCGTCCCCATCGCTATCGCGGTTGGCCGGATCGGTCCCGAGAGCAGCCTCCTCAGCGTCCGTGACGTCGTCGCAGTCGGAGTCCCCGTCCTTGCAGGGCACGAAGGCCACGAAGATGGCGTTAATTCCGTAGGGGCCCACCGTCCCGGGCACCACGAGCGGCGTGGGGGGATCTAGCGACTCGTCCGTCAGGAAAATCGTCCCCGTCCCGCTGGTCCCCACGACAACGGCCCCATCCCTCGAGACCTCAACATCCTGCAGCCAGCCGCTGGGGACGTTCACGGTGATGCTTTCGAGCACGGTCCCATTCGCGGCCAGGTGGGACAGCGTGCCTAGTTTCGTCGCGAAGAACTCTCCCTGCGCGTTCGCCGCGAGGTGGTAGTAGTTGGCCGGTGCGTAGTTAAAGAACCTCCGAACGTTCGTCATGGTCGCCGGGTCTTCCACGTCGACGGTTTGGTTCAAGTAGACTGGATCCGTGAGCAGCAGGTAGAGGAGCCCGTCGAGCCCGATGTCGATATCGCTAGGCTGGTCTGTCAGGGGGAACCGCTCGCTGGAATCGTCGGTGATGTCGATCCGAACGACAAAGTACCTCGGCCAGACGGACCCGTAGAGCCGGATGGGGACGAAGAGGTAGCGATCCAGCGTCGCGATTTCGTTGTACACGTCCGCCGGCTGCGTGCCCGGCACAGTGCGCTGCTTCCAGGTCTGGGCCACGGGATCGTAGGTGGCGAGGGTCGGCGGGTTCTGGGCTGTATTGAGGATCTGCAGTTTACCGTCACGATCCACGACCATATCGGTTCCGCCGAAAGGAAACGGCGAATAGGGATAGACGGGGATCGCCTGGACCACCTCTCCCGTGCGGGTCAGCTCGAAGACCTTGTCGCCGGTGCTGACGAGGATGTTCCCGCCGGTGAAGGGAACGGCGGCGGCTGAGTGGGGAACGCCGAGGAGGGTGGCCGCGCCAGCCAGGGTGCTCAGGGCGACGACGGCGAACGCGCGGGAAGCGTATCTGAGGAAGGGGATCACGCCCGACTCTCTGGCGAACGGAACCCGGCTCCGGTGCCGGCGGGGCCCATGGCTCACGAGAGAAGGCCGGCGCCTCCACGCCCTGAAAGCCCGGCCCCGTTGCGGGACGCTGGGTAGCTGCGCTGGGACGTGGGGCCGATGCGGCGCCGCTTATGATGTAACGACTTAGTAGCGCGCCCCGAGGCGGGGGTCAAGCTGCCCGATCGGCCAAATACCCGCCGCGCCCTCCGGCGGGTAGAATGGGGCGCGGCTTGGGCCCGGGTCCAGTGCCCACCCTTTCCACCCTCGGGAGCGATCCCCTGTGCGCCCCATCGTCCTCGGCACCGCCGGACACATCGACCACGGCAAGACGGCGCTCGTGCGCGCGCTCACCGGGATCGACTGCGATCGCCTGCCCGAGGAGAAGGCGCGGGGGATCACGCTGGAGCTGGGCTTCGCGCACCTGCCCCTTCCGGACGGTCGCGTCGCCGGCGTGGTGGACGTTCCCGGCCACGAGCGCCTCGTGCGGCACATGGTGGCGGGCGCCACGGGGATCGATCTCGTGCTGCTCGTCGTCGCGGCCGACGAGGGGGTCATGCCGCAGACGCGGGAGCATCTCGCCATCTGCCGCCTCCTGGACCTTCGCCGGGGAATCGTCGCCCTGACGAAGACCGATCTCGTCGAGCCTGCTCTCGCCACGCTTGCCTCCGACGAAGTCCGCGGCTTCCTCGCGGGGACCTTCCTCGAGCGCGCGCCGATCGTTCCGGTCTCCTCCGTGACAGGCGAGGGCGTCGAAGCGCTGCGCGCCGAGATAACCCGGCTCGCCGCCGAGGCAGCGGCCGATCCGCCGCGGGCGTCGGGCGTCGCGGCGCGCCTTCCGATCGATCGGGTCTTCACGCTGAAGGGATTCGGGACGGTCGTGACGGGAACCCTCGTGGCAGGCGCGCTTCGCGTGGGGGACGAGGTCGAAATCCTTCCGCCGGGCCTTCACGCCGGCCTTCACGCCAAGATTCGCGGGATCGAGTCGTACCATCACGCCGTGCCGGAGGTCCTCGCGGGGGCCCGCGCCGCCGTGAACCTCCAGGGCGTCGATCGCGCGGCGATCGACCGCGGCTTCGTGATGACCCATCCCGGTCGCCTGGAGCCGGGCCCGCGACTGGACGCCGAGGTGGAGCTGCTGCCGGAGGCGCGAGCGCTGCGCACGCGGGCCCGCGTGCGGCTTCACGTGGGGACGGGCGAGACGCACGGCACGATCCTGCTGCTCGATCGCGAGACGCTCGCGCCGGGCGAGCGCGCCTTCGCGCAGATAGCCCTGGACGCGCCCATCGTCACGTTGCCCGGGGATCGCTTCGTGCTGCGCGGCTTCGCGTGGCTCCCCGGGATCGGCCAGACGATCGGCGGTGGCCGGGTGCTCGACGCGCATCCGCCGCGCCACCGGAGCTTCAGCCCATCGCCCAAGGTGCGCGCGCGGCTCGGGCCGGTGATCGAGGATCTGCGCGCGTTCACGGCCGGTGATCCGGGCGAGGCGGTCGGGCGGCGCGTGGTCCGCGCGGGCCTCGAGGGGCTCACGCGGTCACAGATCCTCTCCCGCGTGGCCCTGGACGCGCGAACGGTCGACGAGGCCCTCGCGGCGCTCGTCCGATCGGGCGCGATCGTCGCCGGTGAGGAAGGTGTCTTCGTCGCGCGCGGCGCGATCGAGGGTCTCGCGGCCCGCGCCGTGGCGCTGGTCGAGGCCCATCACACGGCCCATCCGCTCGAGCCCGGCGCGTCGCGGGAGTCGCTCCGATCCAAGCTCGCGCGGGATGGTGGTGTGCCGGAGCTGGGCGCGTCGATCTTTAATCTTGCAATCGATGAGGCCGTCCGGGACGGCCGCATGGTGCTAGAGCGGGATCGCGTCCGCGCCGCGAGCCACGCGGTGCGCCTGGACGACGCCGAGCGCGCCTTGATGGACGCGATCGGGGGGCGACTGGCCGCGGCCGGGCTCGAACCTCCCGTGTTCAAGGAGCTGGTGGAATCCCTGGGGAAGCCCGCCGCGACGGTGCGCAACGTGCTGGGGCTCCTCTCACGGGAGGGCCTTGTCGTGCGCGTGAAGGAGGACCTCTACTTCCACCGGGCGGCGCTCGACGATCTCGCGGGGCGGCTCACGGGGTTCCTCCGCGAGCGCAGCCAGATCACGCCGGCGGAGTACAAGGCGCTCACGGGCGCGTCGCGCAAGTACACCGTGCCCCTGATGGAGCACTTCGACGAGCAGAAGCTCACGATCCGCGTCGGCGACGCGCGAAAGCTGAGGCGTCCGGCCTGATGCGCGACTACGCCTATCTCATCTACGGACTCACGTTCCTCGTCCCCTGGATCGCGGTCTGGATCTGGCGGAGCGACCTGCGCGTGGAGCTGGCCGTCTCGAGCCTCGCCACGGCGCCGCTGGGGCCGATCTTCGAGCGCTGGTACCACGCGGACTACTGGAAACCTTCCGTGCTCGGTCCCCTCCCCGTCGGGATAGAGGACCTGCTCTTCGGCTTCGGCGTGGGCGGGCTCGGCGCCGTGGCCTACGAGGTCCTCGCGGGCCGCGGGCGCGTCGGGCGGTACGGCCGGCGGAACCCGATCTTTTTTCTGGCCATCTTCGTGTTCGGCCTGGCCGCCCATGCGATCGTGGCACCCGCCGTGAACTCGATCCACGTGAGCATGGCCGTGTTCCTGATCGCGACCGGGCTCATGCTGATCCGCCGGCCGGACCTCGCGGCCTGCGCTGCGGTCTCCGGCGCCGCCGTCGCGGGCTTCATGATCCTGAACTACCAGATCGTGCTGGTCTTCCACCCGACCCTCTTCGAGGATTTCTGGTTCCTGTCGAACCTGTCAGGGAAGTTCATCCTGCGCGTGCCGATCGAGGAGCCGCTCTGGGGCTTTTTCTGGGGAGGCTTCATCGGCTGTGCATGGAAGTACGGCTTCGGTGAAATCTGCGTCCCCCTCCGCGCCCGTGCGGGCACGGCCGGGGACA
>JBGPLH010000105.1:0-9541 GCA_041486365.1 Thermodesulfobacteriota bacterium
AAGCCCGACCCTGAAAGAACGAATACGTCGGGAGGACCCTCGATGGAGGCGGGGTGGCGCGCGGACTGGAGGCGCGCGGATCTCTCCGTCGTCCCCGATGTCGGTGCGTAATACGTGAAGCGGTTGGCAAGAACGCAGCCTGCGAACACCGCGATGCACGATAGGAGAGTGCCCATCAGCACGACGCGCGATCGAATGCGCATGGGACCCCCTTCCCCTCCCGCGCATGGAACGTCCCGGCTGAATCCGTGAACGTCTGGAGAAACGACCCGAACCGGCGGGGGGCACTACAGAAACTCGATCACCTTCTCCGGCGGCCGTCCGATGACCGCCCGGTTGCCCGCGATCACGAGCGGGCGCTGGAGCAGGATGGGGTGCTCGAGGATGAGATCGATCAGTGCGTCCTCGGAGAGCCCGCTCTCGCGTGAGATCCCCTTCTCCTTCAGGATCTTCTCGTCCCAGCGAACCACCTCGGCGGCGCGCGACCTGAGCTTTGCGAGGATCTCGCGGAGTTTCTCCCGCGTGAGCTTGCCTTCCAGGTAGTCGATTCGCTCCCAGCGCGTTCCGCGCTCATCCAGTATCCGCGCCACGCTCCGGCACTTGCTGCACCGGGGATTGAGATGACTTCCATGGCTACCGGAGGCCCAGCACGTCGAACATGTCGTAGAGGCCCGGCTTCTTCTTTTTCACGAGCCACCTCGCGGCGCGCACGGCCCCGCGGGCGAAGTTGTCGCGGGAGCCGGCGCGGTGGGTGAGCTCCAGCCGCTCGCCGATGCCGGCGAAGATGAGCGTGTGGTCCCCGATCACGTCGCCGCCGCGCAGGGCCTGGATGCCGATAACGCCCGGCGGGCGCTCGCCCGTCACCCCTTCTCGCCGCAGCACCGCGATCTTCCGCAGGTCCTCGTTGTAGGCCCGCGCCACCTCCTGGCCCAGGCGCAGGGCGGTTCCGCTCGGCGCGTCGATCTTCATCCGGTGGTGCATCTCGACGATCTCGGCGTCGTAGTCCTCTCCCAGGATCCGCGCCGCGTCATAGGCCAGCCGGAAGAGGACGTTCATCGCCACGCTCATGTTGGGCGAGAGCAGCACCGGCACCTTCTTCGAGAGCGCCCGGATCGACTTCATGTGCGATTCCTGAAAACCTGTCGTGCCGATCACGATGGGCAGGCTTGCGCGGGCGGCGTCCTGGAGATGGGCGAGGGAGGCCTCCGGTGTGGTGAAGTCGATGATCACGTCGGCCTTCCGGAGGACCTTGCGCAGGTCGTCGCCGACCTTGATCCCGAGCGTGCCGAGGCCGGCGGCCTCGCCGAGGTCCCTGCCGAGCACGGGACTCCCCGGCCGGTCCACCGCGCCCGCGATGGCGCAGCCCGGCGTCCCACGCAGCATGTGCGCCACGCGCCCGCCCATGCGGCCCGACGCACCCGTGATCGCCACCCGGATGGGCATGGAAAGCCTCCGAGGTCCCGGGCTCAGAGGAGCCCGTGGTCCTTCATCGCGAGCTCGAGCTTTTCGAGGTTCGGGGCGGTCAGCTTCGTGAGCGGAAGCCGGATCTCATCGGTGATCCGCCCCTGCAGGTGCAGGGCCGCCTTGATGGGGATGGGATTCGTTTCGAGGAAGAGCGCGTCGCAGATCGGCAGGAGCCGCGCGTTGATCGCCTGGGCGCGCTTCACATCGCCCGCGTCCCAGGCACGGCAGAGCTCCGTGAAGTCGCCCGGGAGCAGGTTGGACGCGGCGGAGATCACGCCGCAGCCGCCCACCGCGAGGATCGGGAGCGTGAGCGCGTCGTCGCCCGAGAGGACGTCGAATTCCGGGCCGCACAGGCGCACGACCTCGGCGATCTGCTGCAGATTTCCGCAGGCCTCCTTCACGCCGACGATGTTCTCGATCTCGGCCAGGCGCGCGAGCGTCTGCGGCAGGATGTTCACCGCCGTGCGGCCGGGAATGTTGTAGGGAAGGATGGGGATGTCCACGGCGCGCGCGACGGCCTGGTAGTGGAGGAAGAGCCCTTCCTGCGTGGGCTTGTTGTAGTAGGGGGAGATGAGCAGCGCGCCGTCGGCACCCACGCTCCTGGCGTGGCGCGTCAGATCGATCGCCTCCGCCGTGGCGTTGGAGCCGGTCCCCGCGATCACCTTCGCGCGGCGGTTCACCGTCTCGACCGTGAGCTCGACCACGCGCTTGTGCTCCTCATGGGAGAGCGTGGCCGACTCGCCCGTGCTGCCGCAGGGGACGAAGCCGCTCACCCCCTCGGTGAGAGAGCGCTCGATGATGTCGCACAGGGCCTTCTCGTCCAGCCGCCCCTCGCGAAAGGGCGTGATGAGCGCGACGATGGCTCCCCGGAACATGGTTCCTCCCTAGGACCGGATCTCGATCTCGCCGGTGAACACTTCCTCGGCGGGTCCGGACATGGTGACGTGGTTGTCCCCTTCGTTCCAATCGATGCGCAACGTGCCGCCGGGCAGCACGACATCGACGCGGCGATCGGTGAGGCCGCCCAGGGCGCAGGCCACGGCGGTGGCGCAGGCGCCGCTCCCGCAGGCCAGGGTTTCCCCTGCGCCGCGCTCCCAGGTCCGCTGCCGGATTCGCGCGCGCCCCTCGGGCCGAACGAACTCGACGTTCACGCCCTTGGGAAAACGCGGGTCCCGCGCGATACGCGGGCCGATCTCCGCGACCGGGAAGGCGGCCGGATCGTCCACGACGATCACGCAGTGCGGGTTCCCCATCGAGAGTGTGGTGACCCGGAACTCGCGTCCGTCGATCGCGAAGGGGGCCATGAGGATCGGGCCACCGGGCTTTCCCGGGGGCGGCGGGAGCGTCGTCGGGATCCGGGACGGATCGAAGATCGGCTCCCCCATGTCCACGCGCACGAGGTCGCCGTCGGCGGCGGGCTTCACGATTCCGCCCGCGGTCTCCACGGCGATCTCGTCCGCCGCCGTATACCCGTGCGTGCGGACGTAGCGGAACAGGCAGCGGATCCCGTTGCCGCACATCTCGACCTGGGAGCCGTCCGCGTTGAAGATCTGCATGCGGAAGTCGGCGACCTTGGAAGGGAGCAGCACGAGGAGCTGGTCGCAGCCGATTCCGAAACGGCGGTCGCAGAGCTTCGCGGCGAGCCGGGACAGATCCGGGAGGGGCGCGCGGATCCCGTCGAGGAACACGAAATCGTTCCCCGCGCCGTGCATCTTCGTGAAGGAGAGCTTCGTCATCGAATCTCCGCGCAGGGCCTCCCGGCCGCGCCCCGCGCTCTATATATATGAAGCGGTTGCCTGCCCCTCAACGATTCTTCAGGAATTCCGGGATCGTCTCGCCCCGGACCAGGTCCTCGTAGGACTCGCGCCGCCGGATCACATGGATCTCCTCGCCCCGGACCAGCACCTCCGGCACCCGCGGGCGCGCGTTGTAGTTGGACGACATGACGAAGCCGTAGGCCCCCGCGCTCATCACCGCGAGGAGATCCCCCGGGGCGGCCGCGGGCACCTCGCGATCCTTCGCCAGGAAATCGCCCGACTCGCAGATGGGGCCCACGACATCGGCGACGACGCGCTCGCCCCCCGTCTTCCCCACGGCCCGGATCTCCTGCCAGGAGCCGTAGAGCGCCGGGCGAATCAGATCGTTCATGGCGGCATCGACCACGAGGAACTTCTTCGCGTCCGTTCCCTTCCGGTAGAGAAGGCGCGTGACGAGGATCCCGGCGTTGCCGACGATGACGCGGCCGGGCTCGAGCAGGATCCGGCATCCGGTCCGATTGAACTCGCGCAGCTCCTCCGCCAGCGCGCGAGCGTCCTCGGCCGGCGCCGGAGGCGTCTCGTCGCGGTAGGGAATCCCGAGGCCGCCGCCGATGTCGAGCAGCCGGATCGTGATCCCCGCGTCCCGCAGCCGCTGGACGAGATCGCGAAGCCGCTTCATGGCGTCGGTGAAGGGGCCCGTTTCGGTGATCTGCGATCCGATGTGGCAGTCGAGGCCGACCACCTCGAGGTTCGCCAGCGACCTGGCCGTCTCGTAATCGCGCAGGGCCTGTTCCACGGGGATCCCGAACTTGCTCTTCCGGAGCCCTGTGGCGATGTAGGGATGCGTGCGCGGATCGACGTCGGGGTTCACGCGGAGCGCGATGGGTGCGCGCACCCCCTTGCGGCGGGCGCGCTCGTCGATCGCGTGCAGCTCCTCCGTCGACTCGACGTTGAAGCAGAGGATCCGCGCATCGAGCGCCTCATCGATCTCCCCCGCCGTCTTTCCGACGCCGGAATAGACGACGCGGGAGGGGTCGCCGCCGGCCCGCAGCACCCGGTACAGCTCTCCGCCGGAAACGATGTCGAAGCCGGCGCCGAGATTCGCGAAGAGACGGAGGATCGCGAGGTTCTCGTTCGCCTTCATCGCGAAGCAGATCAGGTGATCGATCCCCGCGAAGGCTTCGTCGAAAACGCGGTAGTGCCGCGTGAGGGTGGCGTGGCTGTAGAGATAGAAAGGCGTGCCCACCTGCTCCGCCACGCGGCGGACGGGTACGTCCTCGCAGTACAGCTCCCCGTCGCGTTCCTCGAAATGATGCATGTGTCGTTCCTTGCGCGTCAAAGAAGGTGCGTCAGAAGCCGCCCTCTTCGGGGCTTCCCGGCGAGGGCGGAACGCCTTCCTCCGGCGCGCCCTGCGAGTCCTGCGTTTCCGCTCCTTCCTCGTCCTTGGGGGTGGTGACGCCGAGATCGCGTTCCTTCCCCTTCTCGATCTTCAGCTTCTCACCTTCGGGGAGCTTCGGCACAGCCTTCTTCCCGCAGGCGGCGAGCGGGCCCAGGCCCATCACGATCACGAGCGCGAGGATCAGGTGGCGGCGCATGGCGTCTCCTTGAGAAGAGGAAGGGGGTCAGGCCTCAGCCGCCGAGCGGCTTCGCGGCGGCGATATCCCGCTGCGCGCGGCGAATCGCCGCGGCCACGGTGGTACGGGCGGTTCCGCCCGTGGCGCGGCGCCGGGCGATGGAGTCTTCCGGCCGCAGCCGGCGAATCACGTCGGGGCCGAAGAGGGGTGAGAAGCGCCTGAAGTCGTCCGGGCCGAGGTCGAGCAATTCCTTCCCGGTGTCGATGCAGCGACGGACGATCGCGCCGACCACCTGGTGCGCCTCCCGGAAGGGCATCCCGCGTTCGACGAGGTAATCGGCGAGATCGGTCGCCGCCAGGAACCCGTGGCGGGCGGCGGCCTCCATCCGCTCGGCGCGCACCTCGATGGCAGCGATCGCGGCGGCCAGCACCCCGAGGCTCCCGTCCACCGTGTCGACCGTATCGAAGACCGGCTCCTTGTCCTCCTGCAGGTCCCTGTTGTAGGCGAGCGGCAGCCCCTTCATCACGGTGAGGAGCGCCACGAGGTGCCCCACCACGCGGCCCGATTTTCCGCGCACCAGCTCCGGCACGTCTGGGTTCTTCTTGTTGGGCATCAGGCTGGAACCCGTGCAGAAGGCGTCCGGCAGCTCCACGAAACCGAACTCGTCGGTGGACCAGAGGACCAGCTCCTCGCAGATCCGCGAGAGGTGGACGAGCAGGATCGCGGCGGCGGCGAGGAACTCGGCCGCGAAGTCGCGGGCGCTCACCGCGTCGAGGCTGTTCTGCGCCACGCGGGAAAAGCCCAGGAGCTTGGCCACGTGGGCGCGATCGATCGGGAAGGACGTCCCGGCGAGGGCGCCGGCGCCGAGCGGCAGCTCGTCGGTCCGCTCGAAGGCGCCGCGCATGCGCGCCCGATCGCGGCGGAGCATCTCGTACCAGGCCATCAGGTGGTGCGAGAAGAGGATTGGCTGCGCGCGCTGGAGGTGCGTGTAGCCCGGCATGAGCTGGCCGAGGTGGCGCCCGGCCTGGGCGACGATCGCGCGCTGGAGTTCGCCGATGGCGGAATCGATCCCGGCAATCCGCCCCTTCAGGTAGAGCCGGAAGTCCGTCACCACCTGATCGTTGCGGCTGCGGCCCGTGTGCAGGCGCTTGCCCGCGTCCCCGATCTTCTCGATCAGGCGGGCCTCCACGTTCATGTGGATGTCCTCGAGCTCGGTGCGCCAAGGGAAACGGCCGCTCTCGATCTCGCCGGCGATTTCGGTAAGGCCGCGGACGATCGCGCGGGCGTCCTTCTCCGGGATGATCCGCTGTTTCGCCAGCATCCGGGCGTGGGCGATCGAGCCGCGAATGTCGGCCTCCGCGAGCCTCCGATCGAAGGAGATTGACGCGGTGAAGGCCTCCACCCGCTCATCGGTCTCGGTCTTGAAACGTCCGCCCCAGGGCTTGCTCTTCTTCACCGGCGTCTCCCGCCGCGGCGACACGCGATCGCGCCGCCGCGAAATGGATCGGGCCCCGAAAATCCTAGCAGTTATCACCCGCCCCCGGGGAAGTCAACGCGAGCGGCGGACGGCGCGAGGGAGCGTCGCTCCCTCTCTGTCAGAAGTCGGCCCTCGCTTCGCTCAGGCCCTCCGGCGGGACCTTTGGGCCCGACGAAAAAGGGCGGCCCGCCGTGGCCGCCCTCCCGACACGCGCCGCGGCGTCGCGGCGTCAGCGTCTGCGGCGGGCGGCCTCCTCCTCGTAGTACTTGCGGTAGAGGATTTCCCACTCGCTCGTCCCCACGGGGACGCCGCGCTTGAGCGAGGCGATCTTGTCGCGAACCAGCCGATCGATCACGTCGTCTTCTCCGAGGACCGCTGTCAAGCGGCGCTTGATCTCGCGCAGCGCCTGTTCCTCCTCCGGGAGAACCGCGAGGGGCTTCAGGCGCTTCAGGATCCCGTGGGCCAGGTGGGAGATTCGATCGTCCGAAAGCTGCACCAGGGTCCCCCGGATCCGCGATGCGCCTATGCTATCATCGTCGCCCCCTGGACGCCACCGGACCCCTATGACACGGCCGCGCAATGCTCTCCGGTTCCTGGCGCCGCTGCTCACCGCGGCGGCGCTGGCATTGCCCCGCCCCGCCGCGGCGATGCCCGCCGCCCGGCCCGCACCGGCCCCGGCGCAGCCCCGCCTCGTGATTTTTTCCTTCGCGTTCATCCCGACGCCGGTCCCCAATCAGCCGTCGTTCCAGGGCGTTATCAGCCGCGAAATCCCCCGCGAGATCGGCAGGCGGATGGACGCGCTCGCGGATCTGGAGACCCGATTCTACGCCGTGCGCAGCGTGGTCGGCGGCAGGCCGCGCTTCGCGGTGTCCCAACGCATGGGGCCCGCGGTCGACGTCCGGTACGCGGCGCGCGAGATCGACGGAGCCTTTGCGCTCGACGGCCTGGCGTCGGTGACCGAGCGGCTCCAGTTCCGGGTGCGGCTCCAGGATGTATCGATGGGGAAGCTCCTCTGGGAGAGGGAGTACCAGGCCCCCACGGCGGAGGCGGCGTCCCTGCTCGAGCGCGCCGCGCGCGATCTGCTGGTCGCGTTGCCGGGGAGAATCGGCGCCGCGGCGAAGACGGCGCCTCGGCCCTCCATGGAGCCCGGCTGGGGCGCGCTCGTCGCCTACATGCAGGCGGAGGATCTCGCCTTCGCAAGCGAAAGCGGCGTCTACAAGGGAGGCCTGGATCCGATCTTCGATCACTACCTCGCCGCCTGCCAGCAGGATCCCGCCTGGGACCTCCCGGCCGATCATCTGGTCGCGATGGCGCAGGCGGCGCTCTCGCGCGGGGTGGGGCCGGCGGCGGTCCCTCTTCGCGCCCTCGAGCGGCTCGTCCAGATCCGGCCCGGCGCCGCGTCGCAAGCAGCCCTCGCGCGGGGACTCGCGGCGGCCGGGAGAGCGTCCGACGCGGAGGCCGCATGGCAGCGGAGCGTCGCAACCGATCCGGCGTTCATCGAGGGGTGGCTCAACGTGGCGGAAGGGCGCCGCAAGCGGGGCGACTACCGGGGCGCTGCGTCGGCGGTCGAGAAAGCCGTCGCGCTCCGCCTTCCCACTCCGCGGCTGCGCGCACGGGCGCAGAGCGATCTCGGTGCGCTCTATCTCGAGATACACGAGGTGGACAAGGCGATCGCGGCACTCGAAGGGTCGGTGAAAGAGAACCCGGACGATCCGGAAGCGCACTTCCGGCTGGGCTCGGCCTACGATCAGAAGGGACGGCAGAATCCGAAGGAGCAGCGGCGCTGGGTGGATCTCGCCGTGAAGCAGTTCAGGACCGCCGATCGCCTGCGCGGAATCCCGGAGCTGCCGCTCGAGCTGCCGGGTAAGCCGCGGCTCTGACCGCCGGCGCTAGAATCCAACCCTGTTCTTTCATGAGGGCCCCGACACATGGCGGGTCTGGATCATCTCTTCGCGAACAACCGCCGCTGGGCGGAGCGCATGCGCGCGGAGGATCCCGCCTTCTTCGAGAAGCTCGCCGAGCAGCAGTCGCCCCGGTACCTGTGGATCGGCTGCTCCGACAGCCGGGTGCCCGCCAACGAAATCGTCGGCCTGCTCCCGGGCGAGATCTTCGTTCACCGGAACGTGGCGAACGTGGTGGTCCACACGGATCTGAATTGTCTCTCGGTCATCCAGTTCGCCGTCGAGACGCTCGGCGTGAAGCACATCATCGTGTGCGGCCATTACGGCTGCGGCGGGGTGCGCGCCTCGATGGAGAGCGACAACCACGGCCTCATCGACAACTGGCTGCGCCACATCCAGGACGTGCAGCAGAAGCACCAGGCGCTCCTGGGCACCGCCGGAGACGATCGCGCGCGTTTCGCGCGACTGTGCGAGCTGCACGTGATCGAGCAGGTCGTGAACGTCTGCCAGACGACGGTCGTTCGGGGCGCCTGGCGGCGCGGGCAGCCCCTCACGGTGCACGGCTGGATCTACGGACTGGAAGACGGCCTGCTGCGCGATCTCGACCTGGCTGTCGGGGGCGAGGCGGAACAGGCGGCCGCCTATCGGAAGGCGATCGAAGCGCGGCGCTGAGGGAGGAAGCGATGGGATTCTGGGGTGCAATTCTCGACGGCATCGTGGCACGAGAGGCGAATCCGCCGATCTTCGTGCGGACCCTGGGCCTGCCTGGCATCACGCGATGGGAGCCGGGGCGTACCTGGGGGGAGTGGACGGTGAACGAGAATGTCTTTCACGAGCAGGGCGCCGTTTTCGGCGGGTACCTCGCGGCGCTCGCGGACCAGGCGCTGGCCCTCGTCTCGATGACCCTGCTGGAGGACAACGAGAGGTTCTCGACCTCCGACCTGCGGGTCTCCTACTTCCGTCCCGTGACGGGGGGAAACTTGCACCTGGAAGCCCAGGTGATTCACCGCGGGAGGCGCCAGATGCAGGTGGAGGTAGAATTCAGAAGGGACGACGGCAAGCTCGCGGCCAAGGCGACGGCCACGCAGGTGATCATCCCGATGAGCGGCGAGTGACGGGCGGCCGCGGCTGCTTCAGAGCACGATCCCGCGTTCCCGCGCGAGCTTCTGCTTCAGGAGGGTGAACATCTTCCGGTAGTCGGCCCCCTCCTCGTCCATCTTCGCGGCGTGGGGGGCCAGGAGGCGCTCCACCTCCTGATCAAGGGCCTCCTCAACGGCGAGGTCCTCCGCGATGGCCTGCCGGACGGCGGCCTCCAGGGTCTCTCGTTTTCCATTTGCCAGACCCTTCTCCAGGAGCCCTGCCACAACG
>JBGPLH010000106.1:0-9452 GCA_041486365.1 Thermodesulfobacteriota bacterium
AGCGGCCATGGTTGAAACGTGCGTTGCCCCATGCTCGCGTGCTCGGCGGGGGCCGCGCCCCCGCGTGCGGGACGCGAGCGTTGCTCGCGCCCCCGCACAGCCCCGCCGCATTGGTTACGGTCGCCCCATGGCGCGCGGGAGTCGCCCGCCTGCGCGCGCGACCATGGGGCCCCGCTTGAACAGGACCATCGGATACGACCCGTTGATCGTTTTTCTCGAGGAACGAACGTGACAGAGCCCCAACCCCGCCGCCGGCCGCTCGCCGGCGTGGAACCGATCGAGATCGCCCTCATCGGCGCGACGGAGGCGGCCGGGGAGGAGGTGCTCGCGCAGCTCATCGAGCGCGACTTCCCGGTGCGGCGGCTTCGCGTGCTCGCGGGTCACGAGATGGTGACGGGGGAGGAGATCGCCTTTCGCGGGAAGGATCTGCGCGAGGAGCTTCTCTCCGAGAGCGTCTTCGAGGGGGTCGACATCGCGATCTTCGCCGCGGGCGCCGCGGACGCGCGCCGGTGGGGGAAGGCAGCCGCGGGCGCGGGCGCCGTCGTGATCGACGCGACAGGAACCTTCGCGCGGGAGGCGCCGGTGATCGTCCCGGAGATCAATCCGCAGGCCATCCCCGAGCATCCCGGCATCCTCGCGAGCCCGACCCCGGCGACGGTGGCCCTCGCGCTCGTGCTCGATCCGCTGCACGCGGCCGCAGGGCTGCGCCGCGTCGTGGTGTCGACCTACCAGGCCGCCTCCGGCATCGGCCGCGCCGGGATGGACGAGCTTTCCGCCCAGAGCCGGGCCGTCTTCAGCGGCGACGATTCGGAGCCCGATCTCTTCCCGCACCGGTTGGCCTTCAACCTCATCCCGCACACGGACGCCTTCGAGACAGAGGGCCCGCTCGCGGGCTCGACGCGCGAGGAGGCGCGGATCGCGAGGGAGACGCCGGGGATCCTGGGCGCGGAAGGCCTCCGCGTCACCGCGACCGCCGTGCGCGTTCCGGTGTTCGTGGGCGTGGCACTCTCGGTGAACGTCGAGCTGGCGCAGCCGCTCCCCCTCGAGAAGGCGCGCGAGGAGATTGCGGCGGCGCCGGGGTTGCGGCTCATCGACGAGCCGGCCTTCCATCTCTACCCGCTCCCCGCGGAAGTCACCGGGCGTGACGACGTGTTCGTCGGGCGAGTGCGAACGGACCCGACGGTGCCCAGCGGCCTGAACCTCTGGGTCGTCGCCGACGATCTCCGGCGCGGCGTCGGTATCAATGTCGTGGGAATCGCCGAGGCGCTGCTCAAACGCCGGCATCCCTGACATCTGATTGCAGATCGCGGGGCCGCATGCGTCACGTGAAGCTCATCCTCGAGTACGACGGCACGGCCTACGGGGGCTGGCAGCGTCAGAAGGGAGCCGTGACACTACAGCAGGTCCTCGAGGAGAAGCTCGAGGTCCTGCTGCGCCACCCGGCCAAGGCCGCCGCCGCCGGCCGCACGGACGCCGGCGTCCACGCGACAGGCCAGGGGGCCTGCTTCCGGACCGACGCGTCGCTCTCCCCGGATCGCATCCGCAAGGGGCTCAACGCGCTCCTCCCCGACGACATCGCGGTCGTGGAGGCCTCGGAGGTTGCCGCGCGCTTCGATCCCCGGCGCCACGCGCGGGGCAAGCTTTACCGCTACCTCGTCTGGAACCGCCCGTCGCGCCCGGCGCTGCTCCGGCACCGCGCCTGGCACGTGCGCGAGCCGCTCGATCTGCCCGCCATGCGCGCCGCGGCGAAGGTCCTCCGGGGCGAGCAGGACTTCGCGGCCTTCCAGGCCTCCGGCTGCTCGGCGAAGACATCCGTCCGAACGCTCCGCCGGCTTTGGATCGGGCCCTGGGACGAGGGGGAGTTTGGCGAGGGGCTGCTGGCCTTCGAGGCAGAGGGAACGGCCTTCCTGCGGTTCATGGTCCGGAACCTCGTTGGGACCCTCGTGGAGGTGGGCCTGGGGCGCCTTTCGCGGGCCGATGTGGCCCGCATCCTGGCCGGTCGCGACCGCCGGGCGGCCGGAAGGACGGCCCCGGCCTGCGGGCTCACGCTCGTCCGGGTGGACTACGACCGCGTAGCCCAGAATGAGCCTTGACGGACGCGGGGTTGGCGGGTATGCTCCCCCGTTCCATGAAGCCGGCTGGTGAGCCGGAGGGCGTTTTTCGGGCCCTTCGCCCGTCCGGTGACTCCAATTCCATCGAGAAGCGAGCCCAACGAGAAACGATCAATGAAGACCTATTCCGCCAAGCCCGGGGAAGTCGAGAAGAAGTGGCACGTGGTGGACGTGAGCGGCCTGGTGCTCGGCCGCGTGGCCACGAAGATCGCCGACCTCCTTCGCGGCAAGCACAAGCCCGAGTTCACTCACCACACCGACACGGGTGATTTCGTGATCGTCGTGAACGCGGAGAAGGTGCGGCTCACCGGGAAGAAGTGGACCGACAAGCTCTACAGCCACCACACGGGCTACCCCGGGGGCCTCAGGCAGATCACGGCGGAGAAGCAGCGCGAGAAGGATCCGGCTTTCATCATCCGCGAGGCGGTGTGGGGGATGATCCCGAAGACGAAGCTCGGCAAGGCGCAGATCAAGAAGCTCAAGGTCTACGCAGGCCCCGACCATCCCCACCAGTCCCAGACCCCGGCCCCGCTCGCGCAGGCGAAGAGCGCCTGACGCGGCAGCGCCCTCCAGAGGCATCGAGAGACATGGCGGAAGCAGCCCAGGTATTCGTCACGACGGGGAAACGCAAGACGGCGGTCGCCCGCCTGCGCATGAAGCACGGCGATGGGAAGATCATCGTCAACGGCAAGCCGATGGACGAGTACTTCGGCGGCCTGGAGACCTCCAAGCTGATCATCAAGCAGCCGCTCGAAATCACGAACACGCTGGGCCGGTACGATATCGTCGTGACCCTTCGCGGCGGCGGCAAGGTGGGCGGCGCATCCGCGATCCGACACGGGATCACGCGGGCGCTCCTGCTGGCCGATCCGGGCTTCCGGACGCCGCTCAAGCGCGCCGGGTTCGTGACGCGCGACAGCCGGATCAAGGAGCGCAAGAAGTACGGCCAGAAGGGCGCGCGCGCACGCTTCCAGTTCAGCAAGCGCTGATCCGCGGCCGGACCTGCTTTCCGAGGGCCCCGCGACGCGGGGCCCTTTTTCTATCCCGGGTCCGCGCGTGATAGACTGGCGAGCCCTGTTGGGGAGGGCGAGGCTCCTGCCGAGCCGGAGAGGTCTTCGAACATGATCCAGGTCGCCATCGCGGGAGCAAGCGGGTACACGGGGCTCGAGCTGCTCCGAATCCTGCTGCGCCACCCCGGGGTCACGATCACCGCGGTGACCAGCGAGCAGCACGACGGGAAGCCCGTGAACGAGGTCTTCCCGGGGCTCGTGGACGCGGGCGGGCTGGTGTGCCGGTCGCTCAAGACGGCCGATCTGGCGAAGCGCGCCGACGTGGTCTTCACGGCGCTACCCCACGGCACCGCGATGCAGACGGTCGCGGAGGTGGTGGACGCGGGAAAGCGCGCGATCGACATCTCGGCGGACTATCGCCTCCACGACCTCGCCGTCCACGAGAAAACCTACGGCAAGCACGCGCGTCCCGATCTGCTCGCGAAGGCGGTGTACGGACTTCCCGAGCTTCACCGCGAGGCCATCCGCGGCGCGAAGCTCGTGGCGAACCCGGGCTGCTACCCCACGGGCGCCATCCTCGCGCTGGCGCCCCTCCTGCGCGAGAGGCTGATCGAGCCGGAGCAGATCATCGTGGACGCCAAGTCGGGTGTCTCCGGCGCGGGTCGAGCGGCCAGCGTGGACATGCTGTTCTCCGAGGTGCACGGGAGCATCAAGGCCTACAAGGTCGCCGAGCACCGGCACCAGCCCGAGATCGAGCAGGAGCTGTCGGGAATCGCCGGGCGGCCGATCGTGATCTCCTTCACGCCCCACCTCGTTCCCATGGACCGGGGCATCCTCTCGACGATCTACGTGACCCCGAAGCGCGGCGCCGACATCGCGGGCGCCTATGCCGCCGCCTACAAGGACGAGCCCTTCGTCCGCGTGCTGCCCCACGGGCAGGTCCCGGCCACGGGCCACGTCCTCGGCTCGAACTACGTCCTCATCGGCTGGAAGGAGGACCCGCGCACGGGCCGGGCCGTGATCGTCTCCGCCATCGATAACCTGGTGAAAGGCGCCTCCGGCCAGGCGGTCGAGAACATGAACCTCATGTGCGGCCTGCCCGAGACAACGGCGCTGACGCAGCTCCCGCTGTTCCCTTGAATCCTTTCGGTTCCCCGCCGACCCCGCACCGGTGAAACGCGCCGAACCCACCCGCGCCGGAATCGACACCGGCGGCACGTTCACGGATCTCGTGGTTGCGGGGCCGGACGGGTTGCACGTCGTCAAGGTCCTATCCACACCCCGCGATCCGGCGCACGCGGTGCTGGCTGTGCTCGAGGAGGCGAAGGTCCCGAAGGGGCGCGACGTCACCGTCGTGCACGGCACCACGGTGGCGACGAACACGCTCCTGACACGGACCGGCGCGCGGACGGCTCTCGTCACGACTGCGGGCTTCGAGGACGTGCTCGCGCTGGGGCGTCAGGCCCGGCCGAGCCTCTACGATCTCTTCCAGACCGTTCCAGAGCCTCTCGTCCCCGATGCGCTGCGGTTCGGCGTGGACACACGTACCACGCACGACGGCACGCTGGAGTCGCCGCCGAAGCCCGAGGACCTGAAGCACCTCGTGACCACGCTCCGTCACGCCAGGCCCGAAGCCATCGCCGTCTGCCTCCTCTTTTCTTACGCCAATCCCGACGCCGAGGAGCGCATTGCCCGCGCGCTGAAACCGCTCGGGGTTCCGCTCTCCGTCTCCTCGCGCCTCCTCCCCGAGTACCGTGAGTACGAGCGCACGAGCACGACCTGCGTGAATGCCTACGTGGCGCCGCGCATGTCGGCCTACCTCGACGGCCTGGGTCGCGCGGTGGGCCGGAGGCTCCGCGTGATGCAGTCGAGCGGCGGATCGCTCTCGGCGCGGGCTGCATCGGCCGAGCCGGTGCGCACGGTGCTTTCTGGCCCGGCGGGCGGCGTCGTGGGCGCCCGCGCGGTCGCGGCGCGGGCTGGCTTCGACAGGATCATCTCCTTCGACATGGGCGGCACCTCGACGGACGTTTGCCTCGTGGAAGGCGAGATCCGCACGACCTCCGAGGCTTCGGTCGCGGGATGTCCGATCCGCGTACCCGTCATCGACATCCACACCGTTGGTGCGGGGGGCGGGTCTATTGCATGGGTCGACGAGGGGGGCGCGCTTCGCGTGGGGCCGCAGTCCGCCGGGGCTGATCCCGGTCCCATCTGCTACGGGAAGGGGAGGGCGCTCACGGTGACCGACGCGAACCTCTTCCTCGGCCGCCTCCACGCGGGCACAGCGCTCGCGGGACGCGTGCGGATGAAGCCCGCCCGCATCGCGGCGCCGCTCGGCGCGGCCGCGAGGAAGCTCCGCCTTTCCCGGGACCGCGCCGCGGAGGGCGTGCTCGCCATCGCGAACGCCACGATGGAGAAGGCCCTCCGGGTGATCTCCATGGAGCGTGGCCACGATCCGCGCGAGTTCGCCCTCGTGGCCTTCGGCGGCGCGGGGCCCGTGCACGCGGCCGATCTCGCACGCGCCCTGCGCATTCCCACCGTGATCGTGCCCCGCATGGCCGGAGTGCTTTCGGCGCTCGGCCTCCTCTTCGCGGACGTCGCGAAGGATTTTTCGCGCACGCTATTCGTCGCGGCCGACCCGCGTGGATGGCGGCGCGCGCAGACGGTCTTCCGAGAGCTGGAGGCGCGGGCCCGTCGGGACATGGCGGCAGAGGGCGTCTCCCCGCGGGATCTGCGCCTGGAGCGCGCGCTCGATCTGCGCTACGCGGGGCAGAGCTACGAGCTGACCGTCCCGGCGACCAGAGACTTCGCCACGCGGTTCAAGCGGCTCCACGAGAAGACCTACGGACACGCCTATCCGGGCCGCGCGATCGAGCTTGTGAACGTGCGGCTTCGCGCGGTGGCGCGCGCGGCGCACCCGCTGCTGCCCCCGCCGAAGAAGGCGACGCGGGCCAGGGGCGCGCGGGACGCGATCGTCGCCCGTCAGCGGATGCTCTTCGGCGGGAGATGGGGTGAGGGGCTCGTCCTCGATCGCGAAGGGCTCCTGCCCGGCGTGGAAATCCGCGGCCCCGCCATCGTCGTCGAGGTGTCGGCCACGACGGTTGTCCCTCCCGATTTCAAGCTGCGCGTGGACGGCCACGGAAACCTTCTCCTCTCGGCGGCCGCGTCCCCGCGTCCGCGGCGACGCCTCTCCCGAGGACGATGATGACCGCTCGCTTCGATCCGATCCGCCTGGGCGTCCTCAATCACCTCTTCGCGAGCATCGCGGAGGAGATGGGCGCGAGCCTCATGCGGACGGCGTTCTCCGTGAACATCAAGGAGCGGCGTGATCTTTCCTGCGCCGTCTTCGATGCCGACGCGCGGCTCGTCGCCCACGCGGCCCACATCCCCGTGCACCTTGGATCCACGCCCGCCTGCGTGCGCGCGGTGCTGGACGCGATGAGGCTCGACCCGGGCGACGTCGCCATCGTGAACGACCCCTACGCGGGAGGCACGCATCTCCCGGACATCACGCTCGTCTCGCCGGTGTACAGAAAGGGGACACGCAGGCCGCTCTTCTACGTCGCCAACCGTGCCCACCACGCCGACGTGGGTGGCATCACGGCCGGCAGCATGCCGATCGCGCGCCACATCGATGAAGAAGGCGTGCGCATCCCGCCCCGCAAGCTCCGCCGGCGCGGCAAGATCGACCGGAAGTTCCTCCGCTGGTTCCTCTCCCAGGTCCGCACCCCCGACGAGCGTGAAGGCGATCTTCGGGCCCAGCTCGCGGCGAATCACACGGCCGAGGCGCGGCTCCTGGCCGCGGCGGAGAAGCACGGACTGCCCGAGCTCAAGTCGGGGATCGACGCGCTGCTCGACTACGCCGAGCGTCTCACGCGCCACGCGATCGCCGGTATGCGCCCGGGGCGCTACGCGTTCGAGGACGCGCTCGACGACGACGGCCTGGGCACGCGCGACGTGCGCATCCGCGCGCGCGTGACGCTCTGCGGAGGCCACGCCACGGTGGACTTCACGGGCAGCGCGCCGCAGGTCCAGGGGTCCGTGAACGCGGTCCTCCCGGTGACGCTCTCGGCGGTCTTCTACGTCTTCCGGTGCCTCGCGGGCGAGGACGTTCCGTCCAACGCGGGCGGCATGCGCCCCCTCACGGTCATCGCGCCGGAGGGCACCGTGGTGAACGCGCGCTACCCCGCGCCGGTCGCCGGCGGGAACGTCGAGACGTCGCAGCGCATCGTCGACGTGGTGCTCGGCGCGCTGGCTGCGGCCGCGCCCGATCGGGTGCCGGCGGCAAGCGCGGGCTCGATGAACAACGTGACCCTCGGCGGCAGCACGTCGGATGGTCGCCCCTTCGCTTATTACGAGACGATTGGAGGAGGGATGGGGGCGAGGCCGGGGCTGGACGGCCTCTCGGGTGTTCAGACGCACATGACGAACACGCTCAATACGCCCATCGAAGCGCTCGAGCACGCCTTCCCCTTCCGCGTGAGCCGCTACGCCCTGCGACCGGGTTCGGGGGGGCCGGGCAAGTTCCGGGGTGGGAACGGGGTCATCCGCGAGTACGAGACCCGCGTGCCCACGGAAGTGACCCTCCTCACGGAGCGGCGCAGGCGTGCGCCCTGGGGACTTTCTGGAGGCGGTGCGGGCGCTTGCGGGGAGAACCTGCTATTTCACGGCACCTCCGCACGGAAGCTGCCAGGCAAGGTGACGTTCATCCTCCAGCCCGGCGAGCGCCTGTCGCTGCGGACCCCCGGCGGAGGCGGTTGGGGCCGGGCGGGGAGCGCCGCTCGCGGAAGGTAGCGAAGGAGCAAAAAGGATCGGTGCGATCGCCCGGCGGCATCACCTGCGGGATCGGCTCCCGCCTCCGATCGGTCGGGGTGAGTCTCCGCAATGCTGCTGGCCCTTCGGGAGGGCGAGCCTCCAGGCGAGCCGCGCGTGGCACGCGTGACGCTCCTCCGTTCGTGCGCGCGTTTCGCCGCCGTTTGCTTGACATCGATTTTCCCTCTCTCTATAGTGATCGCCCGTAGCCTTCCTCAACGGCAAGGCCGGGAATGAAGATCGCAGCCATAATCCCCGCTCGATATGGCTCCTCGCGCTTCCCCGGGAAACCTCTCTCCAAGCTCCACGGCCGCTTCCTGATCCAGCACGTCGTCGATCGCGCTCTCGAAGCGCGCGCCGCGGGATGGCTCGACGAGGTCCTCGTGGCCACGGATGATCCGCGCATCGCCCGTGCGGGCGAGGAGGCCGGCGCGCGCGCGGTGATGACCCGCGCCGATCATCCCACGGGCACCGACCGGCTCGCCGAAGCCGCGGCCTCGACCGAGGCCGACGTGATCGTGAACATCCAGGGAGACGAGCCGCTGCTGCCGATCGAGATGATCCGCGATCTGCTCGCGCCCTTTCGCGAGGACCCGGTGCTTCGCATGGGAAGCGTGAAAGCAACGCTCGCGGGACCCGAGGTGCTGCGCGATCCGAACCAGGGGAAGGTCGTCTGCGACGCCGAGGACTACGCGGTGACGTTCACGCGGCTTCCCATTCCCGACGTCCCGCCGGAGGTCCTGCGCGCAGCGCAGGCCGACTCTGAAAATGCCCGCCTAGGGGGCAAGGCCTACTTCAATCAGGACAAGGTCGAGGAGATGGCCCACTTCGGGACGCTCCGCGTCTTCCGGACGGTGGGCATCTACGCCTACCGGCGCGACTTCCTCGACGTCTTCGCGAAGCTGCCGCCCACGCCCTTCGAGCGGCTGGAGCGGCTCGAGCAGCTCCGGGCGCTGGAGCACGGCGTGCCGGTCAGGGTCCCCACCACGCGGGGGGCCTCCATCGAGGTGAACACGCCCGAGGATCTCGCGCGCGCGGAAGCCGCGTTCGCGCGACGGCTCGAGGCGAGGAACAGGGGAGGGGACACGTGCGCAAGACCAAGTTCATCTTCGTGACGGGCGGCGTCGTCTCGAGCCTCGGCAAGGGGCTCGCGTCGGCGTCGATGGGCGCGCTGCTGGAAGCGCGGGGCCTGCGCGTGACCATGCAGAAGCTCGATCCCTACATCAACGTCGATCCGGGCACCATGAGCCCCTACCAGCACGGAGAGGTGTACGTGACCGACGATGGCGCGGAGACCGACCTTGATCTCGGCCACTATGAGCGGTATACCAATGTCATCATGGGCCAGAAGAACAACTTCACCTCTGGCAGGATCTATAATAATGTGATCACCAAGGAACGGCGCGGAGATTATCTTGGAGGCACGGTCCAGGTTGTGCCGCACATCACCGACGAGATCAAGCGCGCGGTCACCGACCTCGCCGATGACGAAGACGTGGTGATCGTTGAGATCGGCGGCACC
>JBGPLH010000107.1:0-9390 GCA_041486365.1 Thermodesulfobacteriota bacterium
AGGCGGGCGACAGCCTCGCGGTGCCAAGGGGGACGGTTCACGGCGCGGAAGTCGTCGGCGAGCAGCCGGTCGTGAGCCTCGATGCGACGAGGAACCCGTGACGGGCCCGCGCCTGGAGAAGCCTGCCATGACCGGCCGCCAAACCTGGGACCCGGATCGCTATGCCCGCAATGCCCGGTTCGTGAGCGACCTCGGCATGCCGGTGGTCGAGCTGCTGGCCCCGACCCGGGGCGAGCGCATCCTCGATCTCGGCTGCGGCGACGGCGCGCTGACGGAGAAGCTCGTGGCGATGGGCTGCGAGGTCGTCGGCGTGGACGGGAGCGCCGCGCAGGTGGAAGGGGCGCGCGCGCGAGGCCTGGATGCCCGCGTGATGGACGGCGAGCGGCTCGATTTCGAGAATGCTTTCGACGCCGTCTTCAGCAACGCCGCGATGCACTGGATGAAGCGCGCGGACGACGTGATCGCAGGGGTCCGGCGCGCGCTGCGGCCCGGCGGGCGATTCGTCGGGGAGTTCGGAGGACACGGCTGCGTGAACACCATCCGGAACGCGATTCACGGGGCCCTGCGCAGCCGCCGGATCGATCCCGGTCGGGTGGATCCCTGGTACTTCCCGACCGTGGAGGAGTACGGCGGGCGGCTCCGCGCGGGAGGGTTCACGATCGACACCATCGCGCTCATCCCGCGGCCGACGCCGCTCCCGGGCGACATCACGGGCTGGCTCGACACCTTCTGCGAGAGCTTCACGGCGGCGCTCCCCGCCGGGGAGCGTCCGGCATTCATCGACGAGGTGCGGGAGTCGCTTCGCCCTTCGCTCTGCGACGCGGAAGGGAACTGGACGGCCGACTACGTGCGACTGCGCTTCGCGGCACGGAAGGCCAAGGGGGCAGGCGCGTGAAGGTGATCGTGGTCGGGGCGGGAATCGCGGGGCTCGGCGCGGGAACGTACCTGGCCGCGCGGGGGCACGACGTGGAGATCCTCGAGGCGCAGGACCGGATCGGCGGCCGCGCGCTGACGCTCGAAAGGAAGAAAACCGGCGATTGCTGCGACGTCGGCACGCAGTACTATCACTCGTCCTACCGCCGGGCGCTGGCGCTGATGCGGGAGGTCGGCATCGACCGGACGCTGTCGACGATCCACGGCAAGACGCGCTTCTTCGACGAGAGGGCGCCCGGCGGCTCCTACCTGCTCGGTCATCGTCTCCCCTGGTTCAAGCCCGAGGGTGTCGGCGGCAACCTGAAGCTCGCGGGTTTCCTGCTCCACCGGCTGCTGCGCCATCCGATGGACACCTTCGCGCTGGAGGATCGTCCGGTGCCGGATGGGCTGCGCGCGCTCGACGTGGCGGGCGACCGGCTTCGCCTGGAGTGCCTCGTCCGTCCGGTGCTGCGCGCCGGCGTGCTCTCGGAGCCCGAGACCGCGGACGTGAGCCTGCTTCATCTCGTGCGACTCCTCCGGATAATCGTCCTCACCGACTACCTGAGCCCCTCCGGCGGGATGGCCTCCTTTCACACAGCCCTCGCCGCGCGCCTCCCGGTGCGGCTCGAGACGCCGGTCGAGCGGCTCGTGGTGGAAAGCGGCCGGGTCACGGGCGTGGCGCTCGGCGGATCGGGGGCGGTGCTGCGCGCCGATCACGTCGTCGTGGCGGCGACGGCGCCCCAGGCGGCGGCGATGTGCCCCGCGGACTGGGAGGTCGAGCGCGGCTTCCTCGGCTCGGTTCGCATCCCGCCGGCCGTGATCGTGTCGTTCTTCCTCGATCGGCCCCTCGAGAAGGACGTCTGGTCGTACATGTTCCCCGCGGAGAAGGGGCGCATAGTGAGCTTTGCCACGGACGCCGCACGGAAGAACCCCGCGATGGTGCCCTCGGGGAAATCGATCCTGCAGGCCTGGCCGGTCCATCCCGCATCGGAGGAGATCGCGCCCCTTTCCGATGAGGACGTGGCCGGCCGCTGCCGGCGCGAGATGGAGGATGTCATGCCGGGCGTCTCCTCCTGGATCGAGGAGGCCCACGTGACGCGTCACCCCGCCGGCGTTCCCTGGACCCCGGTGGGGCATTCGGCGCGCGCCCTCGCCTTCCTGCGGAGCGCCGACGCGCGGCCCGGAGTCTCCTTCTGCGGCGACTACCTCACGGGCGGCTACCTCGAGCCCGCGCTCTGGAGCGCCGAGCGGGCCGCGCAGCGGATCTGACCGGCGCGGCGGACGCACCCGGCGGACCCGAAACCTGACACCGACACCCGCCTCCGGCATCCAAGCCCTCGGACCGCGGCTCCCCGCCGCGCACCGGACTCTTCATCACCATCGGGAGGCCCCATGTACAGGACGAAGCCCGCCCTCGACTGCGACATGCCCGCGAGAGAGACGCTCCGCGTGATCGCGCTCAACGGTTCCCTGAAGCACGAGCCGGCGATCTCCAACACCGAAGAGCTGGCCCAGGAGGTGATTCGCTACATGGGCACCGCCTGCGAGGTCTCCTCCGAGGTGATCCGCCTGGCGGATCGGAACATCCCGGTCGGCCTCGACTTCCGGGAGTCGGGCGAGGACGACTGGCCGTCGATCGTCGTGAAGATCAAGGCGGCGGACATCGTGCTGTTCGCGACGCCGGTCTGGTGGGGTGGGCGGTCGAGCCTCATGCAGCGGGTGATCGAGCGGCTCGATGCGCTCGACGAGGAGTATCACGCCTCCGGCCGCAGCGCGCTCTACAACAAGGTTGCCGGGATCGTGGTCACCGGGAGCGAGGACGGCGCGCTCCACACGATGGGGACGATCATGATGGTCCTCACGTGGATGGGCTTCACCCTGCCGCCCGAGTGCGCCGCCTACTGGATCGGCGAGGTGGGCTTCCCGCCCTCGGAGGACCGGGAGAAGCGCCTGAAGAACGCCGCGACGAGCGCGATGGCGAAGAACCTCGCCCGCAACCTCGTGTACTACGCCCAGCTCCTGAAGAAGCACCCGCTCACGCCGCGCAAGTGAGCCGCGGCGCTCCCGCTTGCGAACGGTACTCCGGAGGTTCACGATAGCTCGCCGGCCGGCATCGCGGCCCGGCCCGTCACCCCGATCGCTCCGGTCCGCCGCCATGTCGCCCACCAACCTTCCCCCCGACGAACCGAGCCCGCGCCTGCCCGATTGCCCCATCCGGGAGGAGGCCGTGGGCGGGTCCGACCGGTTCCGGATCCCGCCGGGCCGGGACGTCGTGCCGCTCGGAGGGTTCCTCTTCGTCACGGGATGGTTCCTCTTCTGGGGGCTCGCGATCGCCTGGTACCTGTTCGTGCCGAGCGATCACGGCACGGGATTCACAATCCTCGCGCTGGGCATGTCCTCCTTCGGGCTCTACTTCTCGTCGATGGTCTTCGTCCCCGCGGCCGTGGCCCGATTCGCGGTCGAGACGCTCACGCTGGGGCCGGAGGGTTTCGCCCGCGAGATCCGCCTGGGCCCCCTCGCGTTCACGCGCCGTGTGGAACTCGCGGCGGCGAGCGCCTTCCGGCTCGAGATGTTTCCGAGCGGGATGTCGGGCCGCGGACCCCGCCGCTGGACCTGTCATATCGCCCTCGCCCGCAGTGAGGGCGCGCCCTTGCGGTTCGCCGAAGGGGCGCGCGACGAGGACAAGGCCTGGCTCGCCGACCGTCTGAACGACCGTCTGAGCGCCCACCGCGAGGGCGCGGCCTGAGGACGGAAGAATCTTGACCCCGGGGGTTGGAGCGGGCGCCGGGGCTGCGTATACTTCATCGCTTGCCTCCGAATTCTCCAGGGCCGGGTCCCCGATGAGCATCGATCATATCGTCGTGCGCGGCGCGCGTGAGCACAACCTGAAGGGGATCGACGTCACGATCCCACGCAACAAGCTCGTCGTGATCACCGGGCTCTCGGGTTCCGGCAAGTCCTCGCTCGCCTTCGACACCATCTACGCGGAGGGGCAGCGGCGCTACGTCGAGAGCCTGTCGGCCTACGCCCGGCAGTTCCTCGAGCAGATGGGGAAGCCCGACGTCGAGAGCATCGAGGGGCTCTCCCCCGCCATCTCCATCGAGCAGAAAACCACCTCCAAGAATCCTCGCTCCACCGTCGGCACCGTCACCGAGATCTACGACTACCTGCGACTGCTCTTCGCGCGGGTCGGGGAGCCGCATTGCTACCAGTGCGGCCGCCGGATCGCGGGCCAGACGGTCCAGCAGATCGTGGACCAGGTGATGGCCTGGCCCGCCGGGACGCGCATCCACGTGATGGCGCCGGTCATCCGGGGCCGCAAGGGCGAGTACCGCAAGGAGATGCGGGACTGGCAGAAGGCGGGGTTCGTGCGGGCCCGGATCGACGGCGACCTGGTGGAGCTGGCCGACGCGATGGGGCTGGACAAGAACAAGAAGCACGACCTCGACGTGATGGTGGACCGCCTCGCGATCAAGGACACGATCCGATCGAGGCTCCACGACTCGATCGAGCAGGCGCTCAGGCTCGCCGACCGGATCGTGCGCGTCGAGATCGTCCGGGCCGGCGGCGAGGTCGACCAGTCGCATCTGTTCAGCGAAAAATTCGCCTGCATCGAGTGCGGGATCTCCTACCCGGAGATCGCCCCGCGGATGTTCTCCTTCAACAACCCGCACGGCGCATGCCCTGAGTGCGGTGGGCTCGGGAGCAGGGCGACCTTCGATCCGGAGCTGGTGGTCCCCGACCCGCGGCTCTCGCTGCGCGCGGGGGCCGTGTCGCCCTGGCGCGAGAAGGATTCGGTGTTCCACCGGCAGGCGCTCCAGGCACTGGCGCGCCACTACAAGTTCAATCTGGACAACCCCTGGCACAGGCTCCCGAAGCAGGCCCGCGAGGTGATCCTCCACGGTTCCGGCGACGCGGAGATCCTTTTCTCCTACGAGAGCGCCGGGAAGAAGCACAGCTACCGGCAGGTGTTCGAGGGGGTGATCCCCGAGCTCGAGAGGCTTCACGCCTCCGCGGGGGAGATCCAGCGCGAGGAGCTGGAAGGCTGGATGAGCGCGCGCAGGTGCGAGGCCTGCGGCGGCGCGCGGCTCCGGCAGGAAGCGCGTTTCGTGAAGATCGCGGGCCGACACATCGCCGAGATGACCGCCATGCCCGTACGGCAGGCCTACGAGATGTTCTCCGCGCTCGAGCTGGATCCCATGCGGATGGAGATCGCCCGCCGGATCCTGAAAGAGATTGTCGAGCGTCTCGGGTTCATGATGAACGTGGGGCTCGAGTACCTGACCCTCGACCGCGCGGCGGCCACGCTCTCGGGCGGCGAGGGACAGCGGATCCGGCTGGCCACGCAGATCGGATCGAGCCTCGTGGGCGTGCTTTACATCCTCGACGAGCCCTCGATCGGCCTGCACCAGCGGGACCACCGCCGCCTGCTCGCCACGCTGGAGCAGCTCCGCGATCTGGGCAACACGGTCCTCGTTGTGGAGCACGACGAGGCCACGATCCTCGCGGCGGACCACGTGATCGACATGGGTCCCGGGGCCGGCGTCCGGGGCGGCCGGATCGTCGCGGAGGGCACCCCGAAGGAGATCCAGGAGAACCCCGAGAGCCTCACGGGCCTGTACCTGTCGGGGAAGCGCGCGATCCCCATGCCGGAGAAGCGCCGCGTGGGAGACGGCCGCGCGCTCGTGCTCGCGGGCGCCCGGGAGAACAACCTGCGGGGCCTCACGGCGCGCTTCCCGCTCGGCGTGTTCACCTGCGTGACGGGCGTGTCCGGATCGGGGAAGTCGACGCTCGTGAACGACACGCTGTACCGGATCCTCGCGCAGAAGCTCTACGGCGCGAAGGAGCGCCCCGGTGCCCACGAGCGGCTCGACGGGATCGAGCACCTCGACAAGGTGATCGACGTGAGCCAGTCCCCGATCGGCCGCACGCCCCGATCCAATCCGGCCACCTACACGGGCTTGTTCGCGCCCATCCGGGATCTGTTCGCCGGCCTCCCCGATTCGCGGGTACGCGGCTACAAGGCGGGGCGCTACTCCTTCAACGTGAAGGGAGGGCGGTGCGAGGCCTGCACGGGCGACGGGATCATCCGTATTGAAATGCACTTCCTCCCGGACATCTACGTCACCTGCCAGGAGTGCGGCGGTCGACGCTACAACCGCGAGACGCTCGAGATCCGCTACAAGGGCAAGAACATCGCCGAGGTGCTCGATCTCACCGTGGCGCAGGGGCTCGAGGTGATGGAGAACATCCCCACGGTGAGGGAGAAGCTCCAGACGCTTTCCGACGTGGGGCTCGAGTACATCCACCTCGGCCAGTCGGCGACGACGCTTTCGGGGGGGGAGGCACAGCGGATCAAGCTCGCCAAGGAGTTGTCCCGGAGACAGACGGGCCGGACGCTCTACATCCTCGACGAGCCGACCACCGGGCTCCACTTCGACGACGTGCGCAAGCTCCTCGGCGTGCTGCACCGGCTCACCGACATGGGGAACACGGTGATCGTGATCGAGCACAACCTCGAGGTGATCAAGACGGCCGACCACGTGATCGACCTCGGCCCGGAGGGGGGCGATCGCGGCGGGGAGATCGTCGCGACCGGGACGCCCGAGGAGGTTTCCGGCGCGGCGCGATCCCACACCGGCCACTTCCTGGCCGGCGTTCTGCGCGGGAGCGCGGCCGCCTGACGGCGCTCCGGCCTTCGCGATCCGCTTCCCCGAATGGCTCCGGAAGAGCGCCGCGTGACCCGTTCGCTCCTCTCCGTCTCCCTGCTCGCCGCGATCGTGCTCGCGGCGCCGGCCCCCGCCTTTCCGGCGCCCGCTGCCGGATCCACCGGAGCGGCGCCCCGCCATCCGGTTCCCTCCGTGCCGCGCCTCGAGGGTTTCTACGACATCGCCACCGCGAGCGCCGCCGAGCTGAAGCGGGTGAACGCGGAGAACACGGCAATCCGGCGGATCCGGATCGGGGACACGCTCGACTACCTCTACCGCCGACACGGCAAGCCCCGCACCGTCACGGAGAAGAGCAAGGGGACCCCGGGCTACTACCGGATCCTCGGCTACGACGACTTCGACGTGCGGGTGGACGCCGACGGGCGGATCTCGCGCATCCGCGTGCGCGCGAGCGGCGCGTGGATGATGCACAACGGCCTCCGGGGTCTCATGCAGGACTTCGACGAGACGCGCATGCGGCGGTTGTTCGGCTGGAACTACCGGCGCCAGCTCCAGCGCGTCCACGTCTGGCGCATCAGCCGAAGCCGCTTCGCCCAGGACGAGGACCGGGAGCGCCTGCTCCGCATGGTGCGGCAGTACTACAAGCTCCCCACGCGCGACGCGGCGGAGAAGAAGATCATCCGCGCCTGGGACACGGTGTACGTCTACCCCGAGCGCGGGCTCGGCATGCGGATATACAGCAACATCCCCATCGCGGGCCGCTTCAAGGCGGACTTCGTGCTCATGAAGCCCCTGCCCCCGGAGCGAGCGGCCTCGCCCGCGTCCGGCGCCGACCCTCCTTCCGGCAAGATCACGCCCCCCGCGGGCAGCGCGACGCGGCCCGCCGCCACGACGGCCCCTCCTGACTGGACGCGCGATCGGGCACTGGAGGCCGAGCTCGCCCTGCGCGACGTCCGGGGCGTCACGATCCTGCGCAAGGGGCGATCGCTCCGGCTCCGCGGGACCGTGGGGGACGACCCGACGCTTCGCAGCGTCTATGAGTTCATCCGGGAGAAGGGCTTCGGCGAGGTGGACTACGGCGTGGAGGTGCGCGGGCGCGCGCCTCGGACGCCGAAATGACGGGCGCGCCGGCCCCCTTGACGCGGCGCGCATCCTTCCCCTAGGGTGGCCGCGGTGTCGCGCGGCACCGACATCGCCCCGCCGCGCCGGGAGGATCGCGTGACGACGAGCGTTGCCCGAGCCCGTTTCCGGACCCACCTCCCCCGTTTTCTCCCTCTCGCCTTCTTCCTCGCCGCGGTGATCAGTCCCGTCCCCGTGGGGGCCTCCGAGCAGTCGGAGGTCCTCTTCACCCAGGGGCTCGCGGCGCTCCGCAGGAGCGATCTCGCGACGGCGCGCGCGCGCCTCGAGGAGGCCGCGAAGGCCGATCCTTCCGACGCCGCGGCGCGGTACTGGCTCGGAATCGCCTGCGCGCGCCAGGGCGACGACCGCGCGGCGGAGGCGGCCTTCGACGAGGCGATCGCGATCGATCCCGCGTACTCGGAAGCGATCCTCTCCCGCGGGAACGCGCGGGCCCGGCTCGGCGAGCGCGCGGCGGCGCGGCGCGACTGGTCGCGCGCGGCGGAGATCGCCGTCGGCACGCCGGTGGAGCGCGAGGCGCGAAGACAGATGGACATCCCGCGCGCCCGCGGCGGCAAGGCGCGCGACTGGGACGCGTCGATCGGGCTCGGCGTCGAGTACGACACGAACGTGAACCTGTTCCCGAATCAGGGAGACGCCCCGCTGACGGCGACGGGGGTCCCCTTCCGGCCGGACGGTCATCGCAGCGACACGCGGTTCCTTTATGAGGTGAACGCGGGCTACCGGTTCGTCGACGACGACACCTGGACGGTGGGCACGCGACAGTGGCTTCGCGCGGCCACACAGGTTCGCACGGAGGAGGTGAGCTTCATCGACTACTCCCCTTCCCTCTACGTGAACTACAAGGCCGATCCCGTGACGATCGGCCTGCAGTACACGTTCACGCTCTTCGGGGAGGGGGGAGATATGTTCCTCACGCGGCATCAGATCGAGCCGAGTCTCACGGTGCGCGAGGGATCGGAATCCTGGACACGCCTGTGGTACCGCTACGCGCACGACGACTACCAGTACGCGACGACCCGGAACATCAACCAGGACGGTTCGGGGAACACCGTGGGCGCCGACCAGTACCTGCTCCTCTTCGACAAGCGCGGCTACGCGCGCGCGGGCCTGGCCTTCGAGCGGGACCTGACGGAGGGCACCGAGTACGACGCGTCCTTCTTCACCCTGAACGCGGAGCTGCTCGCGCCGCTGCCGGGCGACGTCTTCCTGCGGATCCAGGGCGGGCAGCTCTGGGGCGACTACGACAACCGGAGCATTTACAGCCGCCCGCCGGTCCTCTTCTTCTTCACGGGCCCCTTCAACACGGGCCCCGTCGCGATCCCCACCGGCGAACGCCAGCGCCAGAAGCTCACCAACGCGGCGGCCACGCTCTCCCGCGACTTCGGAGTCCACTGGACCCTCGCGACCCGGTACGGCTACTACGTGAACCAGTCGACGGTCGACGCCTACGACTACAACCGGAGCATCTACTCACTCTTCGCGTCCTACCGCTTCTGAGCGAGGAGCGGGACCCGCGCGCCGGGTCCTGGAGCCAGGCCGACGTCCCCCAAGGAGAACTCCGATGAGCGCATCGCGAATCACCATCCTCACCCTGGCCCTCACGGTGTTCTTCGCGACCGTGGTCCGGGGGCAGACCGCGCCTCCGGCGGCCCCCACCGGCATAGGCACC
>JBGPLH010000108.1:0-9367 GCA_041486365.1 Thermodesulfobacteriota bacterium
GCCGGGCGCTCCGCGATCATGACGATCCAGTGGCCCCTCCCCCAGTCGGAGAGCACGCCGTACTCCGGGTGCGCGCCGGGATCGTCGAAGCCCGACGTCGGCTCCGTGTGAACCCTCACCCACTCGAGCGCCTCCGCGGTCTCCGCGTACACCCCGGTGCCATTCACGATACGGGTGGGCCGGAGTTCCACGGCGAGGAGGAGGATCGACGCGGTGAGGGCGACGGCCGACGATGCGGCGATGACCGGGCGCAGGCCTCCGCCGGTCCACGGCCGGCCGATGGCGAGGCTCGCACCGGCCGCCCATCCGAAGAGCAGGGCGAGGCTCACGGCGAACTGGGCCGCCAGACGGCCGGGCATCAGGAGCCACGCGCCGAGCGACGCGAGGGTCCAGGCCGCGAGCCGGACCTCCTCCGGGCTCGCGCGCCCCCGCGCGGCCCGCAGCGCGAGCGCGGCCAGCGCAGAAGCGCAGGCGACTCCTATCCAGGAAAACGATCCCCAGGCGAGCGCCAGGGAAAGCGGCTCTGCCTCGCGGGTGGTGGCGCTCAGGGGGTCGATGCGCAGGAGGAAGGCCAGCGCGCCGCTCAGCGTCGACGCCGCGGGGCCGAGCAGGAGCCCGGCGGCGATCAGCGCCATGACGGCCGCGGCGATCAGCCCTCCGGCGCGCGCGCGACCGCGCAGGGAGATCATCCAGGAGAGGGCCGCGACGCCCAGCGCGAGCGCGGCAAAGAAGAGCGGATGAAACCAGGACAGCATCTCGAACGAGAGTCGCGCTCGTGGATCGGGTGGGAAGAGGAGCACGAGGGGAACGAGAAACGCCGCGCCCCATCCGAGGGCCCGGGCCACGTCCCGGGCCGCGCCCGGCCGCGAATCCGCCGTGAGGCCCGGAGGTCCCGCCCGAAGGGCGGGCCGAGAAAATCCTGCCGGAGGTCCCGCCCGAAGGGCGGGCCGACAAAATCCTGCCGGAGGTCCCGCCCGAAGGACGGGCCGACAAAATCCGATAGGACCCGCCGGGGACGAGGGGAGAACGACCAGCGCGAGCCCGGCGCCCGCCATCACGACGCCGAAGATCGGGGTGCCGGTCCAGAAGAGATGCGACAGGGCGAGAACCAGACCCGTGGCGAGGGCGCCCCCGCCCTTCGCCTCCGCGTCCCGGAGGAAGCGCCCCGCGAGAACGGCGAGGAAGAGACTTTCCACCACGTGATGGTCCACGCGGCCGATGCGCCCCACGTCGACCTGCGCCGGGAGAAGCGCGAGCGCCAGTCCCGCGGCGAGACCCGGCAGGGGTCCCCAGGCCCGCGCCGCGATCCACGCGACCCAGGCGCAGGAGATCCCGCCGAGCAGGGGAATCGTCCAGGCGGTGATTGTCTTCACATCGAACAGCCCGGCGGTTCGTCCGGCCAGCCCCTTTACCAGCGACGCCATCGCGAAGTCGAAGCCGGGCGGCAGGGGGCAGACCGCGCCTTGCGGGAAGCAGAGATAGGGATCGAATCGGGGAACGTGCGGGTAGTGAAGCACCGTGAGCCAGATACGGCGTACGTGGTAGAAGGGGTCGACTTCCCAGAGGATGACGTCGCCGCCGACGAAGACGCCGTCGTGGTTCAGCGAACGGACCCAGGCGGCCACGGCCAGGGCGACGGCGGCGCAGGCAAGGGAGAGAAGCGTTGGACGGGAGATCCGCACGCGGCCAGCATACCCGCCTGCGGGCCGGCGATCCATCGGCGGGGAGGCTCTAGCGGGAGGCGGCCTGTGGGCGGCCGGCCGCGGGAGGGTCGGGGAGCGGGAAACCGTGCGCTTCCGCGAGCTCCCGAACGTAGGGGACGGAGACGGCGAAGTTGAGTCCCGTGAGTGCGACCGCTTCCGACTCGCGCAGGATCAACGTGTTGATCCCGACCACCTCGCCGGTGGCGTTCAGCAGCGGCCCGCCCGAGTTCCCCGGATTCACCGACACGTCGGTTTGCAGGTAGTCGACCCCGTCGCGGATCCGCCGCGTCGCGCTGATGATCCCCTTCGTCACCGTGTGCGAGAGCCCCATCGGCGAGCCGATGGCGATCACGTCGTCGCCGGCGCTCACGGGCCGTCGCGCGAGCGGGAGATAGGGCAGGTCCCGCCCGGACACCTTGAGGAGAGCGAGGTCCCGTTCGGGATCGACGGCCACCACCTGGGCGCGCCGGAGGCCGTGGCCCGGGATCGCGACGGTGATCCGGCGGGCGTCTCCCACCACGTGGTAGTTCGTCACGACCACGCCGTCGTCCCGGATCAGGGTCCCGGACCCGTAACCGCGCTCGTCTCCCTCGAGCAGGGAGGCGATCGTGACGACGGCCCGGTCGGCCTTCGCGATCACGCCGGCGAGTGTGCCGGGTAGAGGAGCGGGGCTGGGCCCCTTGCCCGTGTGGATGTCCAGGTGCATCGGGTCATCGACCTCGTCGAGCCGGAAGCTGGTCGCCATGCGATACAGCTCTGCCCGCACGCGCTCGAAGGCCTTCTCCTCCGCGGCCCCCAGGATCTGATAGTGCAGCCCACCATCGGCGAAGCAGGTGACGAGCGTTGTCACGCGGCGGCCGCCGCGCGCGATGGAGATGATCTCCTGGGCGCCGGGCAGCGCCGCGGCGAACACCTTCCGGGCGCCGTACTCCGTCGGCTCGAGGCCCGTCCGGCGGATGCGCGCCACGGCGCGCTCCAGGCAGCTTCGCGCGTCTCCCGCCGTCTCCTCCACGATCACCTGCGCCCGCGCGTCCGTGCCTTCCCGCACCAGCTCGAGATCCGGAGCGGCGGATCCCTCGACCATTCCTGGGGCGGGGAGATCGCGCCACGCGTGATCGGGGCGCGTGATCGTGTAGGCGTAGGCGTTCCCCGGGACCTGGCGCGATTCGACCACGCGCGAGATCACGCGGATGGTGGCGGTGATGAGGCCGGCCCCGACGAGGGCGGAGAGGACGAGAACGATGGAAGCACGGGCGCCGCCGCCCGGCTGGAAGTAGCCCCGCACGCGCCGCTGCAGGAGATACCCGATCGCGCCGCCCGCAACGCCGGAGAGGATCACGGCCAGGAACGCGATGGACCAGCGCGAATCGGCCACGGCGAGGCCCGTGCCGGCGAAGAGCGCGAGGAGAAGGGTGCACAGGATGATGATCGACGCCCGGCGGGCCCAGCGCCGGAGCGAGAGCAGCCCCGCTCCCGCGATCACGCCGGGGACGTTGAGCGTGACGATGCTCGAAAGAACGAGTCCCGCCGCGATGACCGCCACGCCCCGCGGCGTGCCCGGCCCCCGGGACTCCGGACGCCGCACCTTCACGGGGGGAGCGTCCTCGTCGCGCTCGGGCGCGGCCGGTGTGTCCGCACGCCCGGAGAAGTGCTCCACGATCGGGCGCTGCTCCAGCGCGGGAAGCCAGGGGCCCCCGCCGTGGGAGACGAGATCCTCCCAGTCCAGACGCCCTTCGCGGATCCACCGCTCCAGGCGCGCGCGCGTCGCGGGTCCGTAGACGCCGGATCGCACGTCGACGTACCAGCGATCGTCCTGGCTCGCGGGGCAGGAGAGCGGCTCGCTGTCCGGGAGGTAATCGTCCTCGGGAATCTCGATCGGAACCCGGCAGACGTCGCAGTGGACGAAGGGGCCGGGAGGGATCGCCTCGCGGGCGAGTTCGCGGGAGGCGCCGCAGGCGGGACAGGCGATCTTCATGAGAACCCTGGATTCGGGCGGGGTTTTCCAGCGCCGGCGCGAACCGGGGCCTTCCAGGGGATTATCGGCGCGGGTGCGTCGAAGTTGAGACGGGTGGTGTGAGCCCGGATGGAAGGGTCCGGGAAAGGGGGATCGGGGCGTGACGGCCGGTCAGCTCGGGGAGACGCGCCAGCCCCCGCGGTAGCTGCACGCGGGATCGCCGGAGGCGGCGCAGGTCACCTCGGCGATGAATCGTTCCGAGGCACCGCACATCTCGAGGGTCTTGTCGAGGAAGCCCTGGACGATGAAGCAGAGGGGCTTGGGGAGATTGGAGAAGCCTTCGATCGTGCCGGTGAACACGCGGCGGCCGGCGGCCGGAGGCGCGGATGCGTCGTGACCGAGGCGGACGTTCGCGAAGTTGAAGAAGTTCTTCCAGATGACCTGGAACCCCAGCAGAGTGGCCTCCGGATCGTCCGCTTTCACGTACATCTCGTAGGGACCGGCCAAGAGGCGCGACGCCATGAAGCGCCCCATATCGCGGGTCACTTCCGGGTTGGAGCCCGCGATGTCGCGGAAGATCACGTCGAGGGTGCGGGCGTAGACGCCATAGGGGTACCAGGAGCTGGTGAGGATGTGCGATCCGACGATCTCGCGATCTTCCGGCCTGAGCGCCTCGAGCAGCCGTGGATCCTTCGCGCCGCGGATCATCCGCACGTGGTCGAGGAGGAGGATGCCCTTGGCCTTGCGGTCCTCCTCCGTTCGTTCCCGGCGATCCGGCGTCTCGCTCATGGGCGCGCCTCGTGGAGAGCCCGCATGTCCTCGCCGATCTCCCCGGACACTTTCTGGCACATGTCCGCCATGTAGATGTGCTGCATGCCCACGATCGGGCCTGCGGCCGCCGCGAACGGCCCCGCGGGGATCTTGAGTATGCCCTGATTCCTTACCTGCTCGTGCATCGACTCGAAGAGGAGCGCTCCTGTGACGCCATCGTAGATCCGGGCTCCAATCCCCACCCGCGACTCGACGTGGATGAGGTAGTACCGGCGGCGCCAGGAGTATATCTCGGGGACGAGAACGAGATCGGCGTGAAGCGCGCCGGCGGCCGCCCGGATGGTCTTCGGATCCGGCGAGATAACGGTTCCAGGCGGCAGAGCGCGATCCACGACCGGGAGCGCGATCACCTCGTAGGGATCCCCGGGGATGTGCAGGGCAACGCACGTGCGGATCTCGTTGAGCGCCTTCCTCCGCTTCATCATCTTTTCGTCCAGCTTTCCAGCGGCCTTCTGCTTGACCTCCGGGCTCAGCTGGGCCGGAAGTACCGCGATCCGCCAGGGGGCGGGGCCCGTGGGCCGCCCGGTGACCTTGCGGACCGGATCCGCGGCGCACCCGGCCGAGAAGACCATGAGCGCGATCCACAGCAACGGATTCAGCGCGCGGCCCGACCATCCTTTCATCGCGTTCATGGTTTCTCCCGCGCGGGTGCGACAGGGGTCGTGCCCGCGAGCGCCGGCTCCGGGATCGTCGCGATCAGCTTGGAGACCATGTTCTCGGCGACGGTGCGATAGGTCTCGGGGCGATTCCTGTTCTCCGGCTGCGAGATGAACATGTCGACGATGAAACCCTCCACGAAGAGACCCGCGCGACGCCCCTCCCAGAGGCGTGCCGACCAGAGGGGCTCCCCGCCCGCGGCGTCCACCAGACGGAAGGTGCCCTCATAGACCGTGTGCGAGTAGACGTACAGCGTGATGTTGGCGGTGCGCTCGAGATCCCCGTAGAGCAGCGTGTCGGCACCGGCGATCTGCCCGAGCGATTCCGGGGTCTGCGCGAGGAGTGTCTGCGCCGTGATCCCGGCGGCCTCCAGCCGGCGGTCGACCTCCGCGGCTGCGATGACATCGTAGGCCCGGACCCGACTCAGCGCGACGCTCAGCGCTTCGCGGAGCAGGAGCGCGGCCTGCCGCCGCTCAGGGTTGTCCTTCTGGGTGAATGTGAAGGGCAGGACGGCGATGCGCCGGGAGGGATTCTCGGAGAGTCCCGGCGTTCGCGTGACACGGGCGTGCGTGTCGTAGAAGGGGATTGGGTAGATACGGTAGAGCCACTCCCAGCTGCAGCCGACCCCCGTGAAGGCGAGGAAAAGCAGCGCGAGTAACCACCGGGTGCGGGAGATGGACTCCAAGCGTTTTCCTCCGGGAGAGCGTGATGCGCTTTCCGCCGCATCCGGATTCATCGGCCGGTCACGGGCGGCGGCGAGATCCCCGGAGGCTCTCGACAGCGCTCGGGGAAAGGCGCGCGGATGGTACGGTATGACACGGAAGTCCGTCAACGAGGCCCGCGCGGCCGCGCCAGAAATCTTGCCCGGCCGGGCGGCGGCGGCCCGCGACGGGCCCTTCGCTCGTTGCGATTTGATCTGGAGCGCGCCCGCGACTATGCTGCCGGTCGATGAGTCTCCCGATCCCTTCACGCAAGCTCCTCCGCGCCGCCCTGCTGGGGCTGGTCCTGGCGGTAGCGCCCGGATTCGCTCTCGCGAAGACGGGGGACGACACCCCTGATGCCCTCCGCAAGGCGGCCGAGCAAGCCGCAAGGGAGCGCCCGGCGCCGGCGAAGAAGTCGAAGGGCGCACCCCGCCCCGTCTCTCCGGAGGTCCAGGCGCTCATCACGAAGGGCAACCGGTTCTACGCGCTGGGGGAGTACGACGGCGCCCGCGTGCAGTACCTCGAGGCCCTGCGCGCCGACCCGAAGTCCCCGGAGGCGCATTATGGTCTCGGGATCACGTACCTCGCGATGGGGGACGTCTCGTCGGCGATAGCGGCCTGGCGCCGCTCGGGCGAGATGGACAGCGTGACGGCGAACCTCTTCGAGGAGTTCGGCAGTTTCCGCGCCGCCCGCGACGCGGTGCGGAGCCAGCTCGTGGCCACGCGCCAGTCGCAGGCGGAGGCGCTGGCGCGCAGGAACCAGGAGACCTCGGATCGCTACGTGAAGAAAGGCATGGGCGGCCTCCTCGACACCTCGACGAAGGCCATGCTCGGGAAGCTCGACGTGCGCGAGGGCGCGCCCGAGGGAGAGGACGCCGACGTGGCCGCCACCTACGACGCCCGTGCCGACGAGTCGCTCGCCCCGAGGGGGGGCGCTGTGAGCGAGGATGGCCTCGCGCAAGATCACCTACCCCGGGCCGCCGCGGATGTGCCGCTCTCGGTGGGGAACGATACGGACACCCCCTCCGCGACGGGCGTGGCGCCGCTCCCGCCGCTGTCGCCGGAGCAGGCCAGGGACCCGAAGGCGCGCGGGCGCTACTACGCGCAGTCGGGCAATCCGGCGGCGGCCTCCACGGCCTTCGAGGAAGTGCTGCGGTCCAATCCCGGTGACACGGAGGCGCTCGATTACCTCGCGGCGCTCCACCTGGCGTCGGGCGACATGGATCAGGCCGAAGGGGAGTACAAGCGGCTGGCCACGCTTCGTCCCGGGGAAAGCCAGCCGCTCGCGAACCTCGGCGGCATCTACATGAACCAGGGGCGTTTCGACGAGGCGCACACCACGCTCGATCAGGCGCTGGCCCGCAACCCGCGCGACGGTCGCGCGCTGAACAACCTCGCGGGCGTGTACTACAAGACGGGCCGCACGGACGAGGCGGTGAAGCTGCTCGAGCGCGCCGTGCAGGCGAACCCCGACGACCTGAACGCCCGCAACAACCTCGCCGGCATCTATTATCGCCAGGAGCGGTTCGACCTCGCGATCCAGGAGCTGCAGAAGATCCTGGAGGTGGAGCCCTCCTTCGGCGTGGCGGCGGCGAATCTCGAAGAGGCGATCAATCGCAGGCGCGATTTCGCGGACGCCAAACGCCAGGGGAAGATGCGGGCACGGCAGATCGTCGTGAGCACCCAGGCCGAGGCGGAGGCGATCCACGGCCAGATCAAGGAGCCGGGCGATTTCGTCCGCCTCGCGCGGGAGAAGAGCCTCGATTCGACCGCCTCCGCCGGCGGCGACATGGGCTTTTTCGCTCCTGGCGATCTCGACGATCAGACGGCGTCCGTCGTGAAGCGCTTAGCACCCGGCGAGACGTCCGGCGTCGTCCACACGCCGGGCGGCTGGGCCATCTTCCAGCGCGTCGAATGACCCTCTCCTCCCCGCTCTTCGAACTCCTCCCGCGCTCCCCACACTCGATCTCTGTCGGCGCTCTCTTCTCTCGGCGCTTCGATCCGGATCTGCTGCTCAAAAAACAGGCGATGACCTCGAATTCATCAGTACGAATTGCATACTGCCGCACTCACCGGAACGCGTAACTTCCCGCGCAGCTTCCACAATCGCATGACCGCAGCTCCCGGCACGTTTTTTGCTCTATCCGAGCCCGGACGCCGGGCATTCGCCGGCGCTCCGGGGAGATTCTATCCCCGGCGATTCATGTCGCGACCCATGCCCCCATCCACGGAGGTCCCGCGCCGCAGGCGCGACGTTCCGGAAGGAACGCCCGGCCCGGAGCGGGACCGTCACGCCGACAGGAGGAACGCGGTCATGAGCACGCCCCAAAACTCCTTGCTCCGACGCATGGCATCGGTGAGCACGGTCGCGCTCGCGGCGGCCCTGCTGGGCGTCGCGCTCCAGGTGCCCGAGGCGCGCGGCGGCGCCGCCGCCGTCGTTTCGAACGCCGCCGTGCTTCACCAGATGGAGCTGATGAGGAGTCAGATGCAGTCGCTCCAGCAGAGGGTGAATTCCCAGGAGCTGCGCGGCGCCGAGAAGGACAGCGAGATCAAGGCGCTCAGGCAGCAGGTGGATCAGAACAAGAAGGACCTCACCTCGCTGCCGTCCTACGATTTTCTCAAGGACGTGAAGATGTCGGGCTGGGTCGAAGCGACCGCCACGGAGACCCTCGAGACCCCGTCCGATCAAGTCAACCGGCTCCGGGTCTGGGACCAGAACGCGCATTCCTTCAATAACGAACAGGTCAAGCTGACGCTGGAAAAGTTGACCTCGGAGGAGAGCCGTGCCGGCTTCCGCGTGGACATGTTGATGGGCCGCTCGGCCCGCCTGCTCGGCTTCGCCACGACGGACGCGCCGGCCGGGACGAACAACCTGGACGACTTCGAGATCGAGCAGGCCTACGTGGCCTACAAAGCTGACGTGGGCAACGGGCTCGACCTGTACGCGGGCAAGTTCGTCACGCTGCTGGGGGCGGAGGTGATCGACAGCCCCCTCAACTGGAACATCAGCCGCTCGATTCTCTTCGGCTTCGCCATCCCCTTCACGCACACGGGCGTGCGCGGCACCTACGCGTTCAACGACAAGTGGAACGCCACTTTCGGCGTGAACAACGGCTGGGACGACGAGGATGACAACAACCGGGGCTACTCCTATGAGGGGCGAATCGCCTGGCTCCCCAACAGCAAGACCGCGTTCTATCTGAATGGAATCTTCGGCGATGAATTCGCCATGAACAACCACGACAAGCGGGGCGTGATCGACCTGGTGGCCACGTACAACCCGACGTCCAAGCTCTCGCTCATGGCGAATGTCGACTATGGCCAGCAGCAGGGGTTCGGCATCGACCTCACCGGGGACGGCTTCCCGGACAAGATGATGACCGCCTCGTGGTGGGGAGCCGCGGGGTACGCAAAGTACGCCTTTACGGACCGTTTCAGTATCGCGGGGCGCGCCGAGTTTTTCACGGACCAGGAGGGATTCCGCACGGGCGTCCCGCAGAACGCCTGGGAGTTCACGGTCA
>JBGPLH010000109.1:0-9253 GCA_041486365.1 Thermodesulfobacteriota bacterium
AAGTTCGAGATCGAATCGCCCACCGCCGTGGCGGGCGTCAAGGGGACCGACTTCGAGGAGCACTGGGCCAAACCCTGCACGACGATCTATTCCCATGCCGACGACGTCTACGCGCACAACGTGAACCCGGCCGTGAAGGGCGAGATCACGATAGGCACGGGCATGCTCACCCGCGTCTGCGCGGGGAAGGGACCGGAGGAGCCGAAGGCGGCGGACGAGGCGTTCCGCAAAGAAACGATCCCCCTTCGGTCGGAGGAGACGAACCACCCCACCGCGCTGCCGGAGGAGCCCCCCACGGGTGGCGGCGAGGAGGAAGGTCCGCCGAAGGACGGGAAGAAGGTGCCCGACTACCCGACGGACGTGATCGATCAGCCGCCCGGGGCGGGCGGTCTGCCGGTCCGGCCGGGGACGCCGTCGCCGCCGGAGCCCCCCCCGAGCAATTCGAGCCCCTGACGTCCGGGGCCCGATCGGTCCGCGCAAGAACGAAAGCCCGGTGCACTCGCCTCGGGCTTTCGTATTGGAAGAACGGCGCGTCGCCGCGATCGGCTACCGCCGGCGGCGCAGCGCGAGCGCGCCCAGGCCTGACCCGAGCAGGAGCAGCGTCGATGGCTCGGGGACGTTGGCCGGCGGCACGGACAGCCCCGTGAGCTGGAGGCTCCACCCGTTGATCGTCCCGAGGTCGTCAGGATGAAGGTCCTGGACGAAGAGCGTCCACGTGCCGGAGGAGTTCTGGCCGTTGAACAGGGAGAGGGGGTTCGTCACAACGGAGGGGTGGTTCACGTTGTACGAGCCCGGGATGATCGACTTGTGGTCGGCCGACACGCCATTGGCCAGGTTCGTCGACGCCTGATCATCGAAGGTCACGTTGATGTAGTTGTCCGGCGTGGTCGTATGCACGAGGATCCCGGCGGGCGTCTCGGTGAAGGCCCGGGTCAGGACCACCTTCGTGCCCGTGGGCGACCACAGCTCGATGTGGAGGTCCGGCACGGAGGTGTGCGTGATGTTCGTCAAGATCAGGTTGACGTCCGAGAGGACGAGGGCGGGGGCGATGAGAACGCTCGACACGCCGGTGAGGGATCCGTTCGGGATGCTCTTGGGCAAGTCCGTGCTGGCTATCGTCATCGTGATAGGCACCGCGGCCGCCATCGGCGCGCCGAGGCAGGCGGTCGCCGCCAGCACCAGGAGGCCCCGACGCAGGGCCCGCCGAAGGAGGGCCGCCGGCATTCGCCCGAGGATTCTCGTTCCGAGAACTCGCAGGCTCATTCGATTCGTTCGTGTCACTGGTGGCATCCTGACCGGTGGCAGTGCCGCCGGCGAATCAATGCGCGACTCCCTTGCTCCATGCGACCCGCGCGTGCGGAGGGGCTGGCGGTGTTTTTCTTCGTGGGGTTAGTGGTTCGATTCCGCCGGAAGTGTCAGAGAATTTTCGCTGGAAGCGGTTCTGGCGTGGGAGGATCCGCCCAGAGCCAGAGCGATGGGCCTATCCATTGGGGGGACTCTGCCTTGACTTGGCGTGAGGATACCCACTACTCTGCGGAGTATTTCCGCCACCTTGTGTCGAGGTCCCTTCCCCTTGAGATTCAGCGTCTCGCCAAAATGAGGCTCGGGCCGAGGGCGAAGGTACGGGGGCAGGCAGGAACCACGATGAGCTCGCTCCGGACTGGGGGGATTCGTTGAGGAAAACAATAACCAGGCGGGCCGGCGGGGGAGTTCCGTTTTGCGCCCTCGCGATCTGGCTGCTGGCGTTTGGTGGCCTCGCTCGGGCTGACGAGCGGCCGGAAGTCCTTTTCAATCAGGGGCTCGCCGCGTTCCTCGACGGGGACTATGGGGTCGCCGCCACGCGTTTTCGTGAGGCGGCCGACGCGGATCCGAAGGACGCGAACGCCCGGCTCTGGCTCGGAATCGCGGAGGCCCGCCGGGGAGACGATCGAACGTCGGAGAAGGCCTTCGAAGAGGCGCTCGCGATCGATCCGAACTACGGCGATGCGCTGCTGGGCCGCGGGATCGTTCGCTCCCGGCTCGGGAAGACGGACGCGGCGAAGGAGGACTGGCAGCGCGCCTCGGAGATCGGAGCCGGTACGCCGGTGAAGAGCGAGGCGCTCCGGCGGCTCACGGGACCCAGTCTGGGCGTGAAGGAGGAGCGAAGCTGGGATCTGGCCGCGAGCCTGGGGGCCGAGTACGACACGAACGTGCTGCTCTACCCGAACCAGGGGGCCAGCCCTCCGCTTCCCACTCCCTTTCCTCTCCGCCCCGTCCCGCGTCCCCCTCCGGATCACCTCCACGACGCGCGCACGGTCTATTACGTCGAGGGCGGGTACCATTACCAGGCCACCGATCGGTTGGAGGTGGGGACGCGGCATTCCTTCTACGCGACGACCCAGTTCCGCACGGCCGGCGTGGACATCGTCGACTATGCTCCGTCGGTGTACGCCAACTTCAAGGCGGACCCCTGGCTGGCCGGGATCAAGTACACCTACACGCTCTTCGCCCTCGGGGGGGAGGTCTTCCTCTCGAAGCAGGAGTTGGAACCCAGCCTCACACTCCGGGAGGGGAACCAGGCGTTCTCGAAACTGTATTACCGGTACGGTCGTCTCAGCTTCCGGGGCTCCGCCAACGAGGCGAACGCGAATACGGATCAGGATGGTACCTACCAGAACGTGGGTTTCGAGCAGTACGCGCTCCTCTTCGAAAAGCGGGGCTATGCGCGGCTGGGCGCGCAGTTCTCGCGCAACATGACCGAGGGGACCGAGTTCGACGCGAGCTACTTCCGGTTGAGCGGCGAGCTGGTGGCGCCGCTTCCCGCGGACGTCTTTCTCCGGATCAACGGGGAGCAGACCTGGGGTAACTACGACAACGAGAGCGTGTTCAGCCAGCCGAATGTGATCTTCTACACGACGGGGCCAACCTTCAGACCGGTCCGGGTGCCGATCCGCGTGGGCGAAAAGCAGCGCGAGATACTCACCTCGGCGGGGGCGACGCTCACGCGAAACTTCGGGCGCCACTGGACCGGGGCGGCGCGCTACACGTACTTCGTGAACCAGTCGACGGTGGACGCATACGACTGGAACCGAAGCATTTTCTCGATCTTCGCCACCTACAATTTCTGACCGGGGACGATTCACCCGGAGCCACCGCCACGGAGACCTTCCCATGAGATGCACGCGTTCCGCTCTTTCGTTCCTCGCGCTCCTGGTCCTGGCCGCGCCGGCGGTGGCCCTTGCACAGGCCGGCGGCGGGGGAATCGCGAAGGTGGTGGAGCTGACCCCGCCGGCCGAGGTGAAGCACGCCGGCGGCGCGGCGGCGGAGCCGCTCGCCAAGGGCGCCGCGCTGAGCCTGGGCGACACGCTCCGGACCGGCGCGGGAGGAAGGATCAAGATGTCCTTCGACGATCGGAGCGTGCTGATCCTTGCCGAGAACAGCCGGCTCGAGATCACGCGGCACGTGTACGATCCGGCAGCGTCAAAGCGGCAATCGCTCCTTATGCTTTACGACGGAAAGGTGCGCGCCATCATCGGCGAACTGTTCGGAGTGACCTCGGATTATCGCATCGAGTCGCCCGTGGGGGTGGCCGGCGTGAAGGGGACCGACTTCGAGAAGCACTACAGGAAGCCCTGCGAGATCGTGTACAGCCACACGGGTGACGTGGAGGCGCGCAACGCCGACCCGGCAGTGAAGGGCGAGGTGATCGTTCACGAGGGCGAATACACGGTGATCTGTGAGGGGACGGCCCCCACCCGCCCGCAGAAGGCGGGAAGCGACATCGAGGGACAACTGATCGACCTTCGCGCGAACGAGACGATTCATCCGCCGAACTTCTCGGAGGAGCTAGGCTCCGAGACCAACCAGCCGAACGTCCAGCTGCCGCCGGATTACCCGACGGAGATCATCAATCAGCCGACGGACACGGGCGGCCTGCCGCCGGGAGGACCGACCGCCCCGCCCCCGCCGCCCAAGAACCCCTGATCGGCGGGCCGCGACAGGCCGTCGACAAGAGACGGTCCCGAGGCTTACCCTGTAGTTCCTGCCGGCCCGCGCCTCTTCAGAGCGCGCTTGCCTCACCATCGATCCTGGGGCGCGGGATCATCGGCGGGCCTCCGTCTGGAGAGGCGCGGAGGTGCGCATGCCGAAGTGGCTCCGCCTGAGCGGTTGGAAGATCGGGCTCGGGTGCGCGCTCCTGACGCTCGGCCTGTGGGCCTCGGGGCTCGCTTTCCTGCACGACATCGAGCTGAAGACCGTCGACGCGCGGTTCCGGCTGCGGGGACCCCGCGCGGTGAGCGGTGACGTCGTGCTCGCCGTGATCGACAGCCGCAGCGTCGACGCCCTGGGCCGGTGGCCCTGGCCCCGCAGCGACATTGCGCGGCTGATCACGGTGCTGCACGCGCTCGGCGCGAAAGTGGTCGGACTCGACATCGTCTTCTCCGAGCCCGAGCGCGGTCATCCGGAGCACGACCGGATGCTCGCCGAAGCCGTCAAGCGCGCCGGAAACGTCGTCCTCGGCTACTTCTTCCGACTCGAGACCGATCGGTTCCCCGGAGGGGCGTCGCCCTTCCTCCCGCGCGTGGGGCCCGGCGCGGCCCAGGAGACGCTGCACCAGCGGCTCATCCTCGTCGCCCCCTCGCTCCTCTCGATGGTCCGGATCGCCCGCCCCCCGCGCTCGCTCCAGGGCTGCTACGACGTCGAGCCGAACATCCCGGAGATCGGCGAATCCTCGCAGGCGATGGGCTTCTTCAGTATCCAGCCCGACGCCGATGGCGTTCTCCGCCGCGTTCCCGCCATGCTCACCTGCGGGGGCGACTACTACGCATCGCTCTCGCTCCGGTCCGCCGCGCGTTTCCTCGGCGACCCGCCGGTCCGTCTGGAGCTGGCCGAGGACGGCGTGCGACGGCTGTCGATCGGCGAGCGAAGGATCCCCGCGGACGAGACCGGGGCCTTCCGCGTCAACTTCCCGGGCGCGGGCGGATCCTTTCCCCAGTACCCGGTGATCGAAATCCTCCGCGGGAGGATCGGGGCGGAAGCGATCCGCGGGAAGATCGTCCTCGTCGGCCCCACCGAGCTCGGCATCGAGGACATCCGCGCCACCCCCTTCAGCCCCGTCGTCCCCGGCGTGGAGGTCCAGGCCGCCGCCGTCGAGACGCTGCTCCACGGCCCGTTCATCCACCGCAGCAACGTCACGACGATCGTCGATATCCTCCTGGTGCTCGTCATGGGGCTCGGCGTGGGTGCGATCCTCGGGCGCATTCCACGGGCGGTCCTGCGTTTCGAGGCGTTCGTGCTGGCGGCCCTGGTGCTCGTGTACGGGGAGCTCCAGGCCTTCTCGAGGCTCGGCGTTCAGCTCAACATGCTCTACCCGGGCATCTGTCTTGGGCTGACCTACCTGCTCCTGACGCTGAACGAGGCTTTCGGCGTGGAGCGGCAGGGGCGCGAGATCCGCAAGCTCTTCGAGACCTACGTGAGCCCTTCCGTCGTGGAGACGATGGTGCGCGAGCCCGGCCGGATCCAATTGGGCGGCGAGCGTCGCGAGATCACGATTCTCTTCTCCGACATCGAGGGCTTCACGACCCTCTCCGAGAAGCTCCCGCCGGAGGAGGTGGTCTCGCTGCTCAACGCGTACCTCACGCCGATGACCGACATCGTCTTCAAGCACCTTGGAACGCTCGACAAGTACATCGGAGACGCGGTGATGGCCCTCTACGGCGCGCCGCTCGAGGTGCCGGATCACGCCGATCGCGCCTGCAGCGCAGCGCTCGAAATGATGGCGGCGCTCCGGGCGTTGAAGGACGAGGCGTGGTTCGCCCGGGGCTGGCCGGACCTCCGGATCCGGATCGGGGTCAACTCGGGGCCCATGGCGATCGGGAACATGGGCTCGAACATCCACAAGGACTACACGGCCATCGGCGACGGCGTGAACCTCGCCTCCCGCCTGGAAGGGCAGAACAAGTCCTACGGCACGCGCATCCTGATCTCGGAGTTCACGCGAGAGCGGCTCTCTTCCCCCTTCGTCCTACGGGAGATCGACGTCGTGCGGGTGCGCGGCAGGGAGGAGCCGGTGCGGGTGTACGAGCTGCGGGGCGAGGGGACCGCGGGTCCGGAGGAGGCGGCGCTGATACGGCTCTTCGAGGAGGGGCTGGCGGCGATCCGGGCCGGGCGCCGGACCAGGGCGCGGGAGCGGTTCCAGGGCTGCCTCGCCCTGGATCCAGAGGACGGCCCTTCGCGGATGATGCTCGCGCGCTGCGACGGGGAGCCCGAGGCTGCGGCGGAAACCCCGGGAGGACGGGCCACCCGCGAGGGGTAGGGAATCGCCGGGAAAGGCAGCGCCCGGGCCTTCGCCCGGGCGCGCGTGCTTTCGTCGCCGCAGGGGCGGCGGCTCAGGACTTGTAGACGATCAGATCGATTTCGTAGCCGGCGTCCTCGATCGCATCGACGAGCCTCTCGATGACGGGCGTGCTGACGTCGAGCAGCACGTCGATCCGCCGTTCCTTCGGTCTCGGCCGGCGCTCCGCCCGGTGCAGCGTTCCCCCCCGCTGGCGGACAATCTCGCACAGGCGATCGAATTCATCCTCCTCCCGCGAGAGCGTGAGCTCGAGGTGGACGCGGCGGGCGCCCTGGCTCGCGACGTCCACGAGCGCGGCCAGGAGATCTCCCTCGGTGATGATCCCGGCCAGGCGCCCGTTCTGCATGACCGGCAGGGCGGCGATGTGGTGCTTGCGGAGCAGCCGGGCTGCGTCCTCCAGGGGGGTCTCGGGCGACACCGTGATGACGGGGGTGGTCATGAGCTCGGCGATGGAGCGCTCCAGCTCACGGTCGACCGAGGTGCATTCAGACAGGAGCGAGAGGACGTCACGATTGGTGATGATGCCGGCCAGATCGACTTCTCGCATGACGGGAAGGTGTCGGACATCGTTCTTGAACATGAGGTCGCGGGCTTCTCCCAGGGTGGCGTCGGATGCCACCACGACCGGTCGGCGGGACATTCGGGCCGAGACTTGCATGAACGCTCCTTCTCTCGTGGCGAGATGAAGCCATGCTACGCCCTGCCTATGCCATCGCAAGGGTGATTCGGCACGGTGAGAGAAAAATAATTTCCGAGTGCGGTTCAATTTTTTTCACAGGAATAAAACGGTCGCCCTTCCGGAAGGAAGGACGACCGTCGACAAAGACATAGCCAGCCGTCGGTGATCAGCGTCCCTGGAACTTCGGCTCGCGCCGCTCCATGAGGGCCATCGCCCCCTCCCGGAAGTCTTCCGTCGTGAGAAGCGTGCTCTGGCCGAGCGCCTCGAGGTCGAGCAGCGTGTGCTTGTCCAGCGTGAGCCCGCGATCGATGATCCTCTTTGCGAGCCCCACCGCGAGCGGGGCGTTCTTTCCGATCTCCTCGAGAAGTCCCCGGGATCGGGGGATCACGTCGCCGTCCTCGGTGACATGGTTGACGAGCCCGATTCGATGCGCTTCGTCGGCCGGAATGATGCGCCCGGTCATGACGAGCTCCTTCGCCTGCGCCAGGCCGACCGTCCGCACCAGCCGCGTCGTGCCCCCCACGTCGGGGATCAGCCCCACCTTCACTTCCGGCATCCCGATCGAGGATGACCTCGTCGCGATCCGGAAATCGCAGGCCAGCGCCAGCTCGAGCCCCAGCCCCACGCAGTGGCCGTGGATCGCCGCCACGATCGGCTTCTCGATGGACTCCATCGCGTTGAACCGGCCCTGCAGGACTCCGAGGAACTTCCGAAAGTCCGCCATGGTGCGAGCGCCCGCCGTGTTGGAGCCGAGCCATATGAAATCGATCCCGGCGGAGAACGCCTTCCCCTCGCCGCGGAGGATCACGCCCTTCACGTCGGCGTCGTCCCGGGCCCGGTCGAAGGCCTGCGCCAGACCCTCCAGCAGGTCGCCGTGGATGGCGTTCCGCTTCTCGGGACGGTTCATCGTGACCGTGAGAATGTTCGCTGAGAGTTCCGTGACAACCAGGGGTTCGGCCATGGTTCGGCTCCTTTGGGACGGCGGTTCCAGACGGAACGCGGGGGAGGTGCGCCGGGGGCACGGGCCCGGGAGAACGCGACAACAGGGAGTTTGGCACAGTCCGCGGGCCGTCGGCAACCGGCCGTCGATGGTTTCCGCGGGGGCGTGCTAGGCTGAGCCCGGGCTCGGGAGGCTCGGACGGTGGGCGATCTCTGGAACATCTCCATTGTGTTGCGACCGGGCGTGGATCTCCCGGACGTCCGCGCGCTGCTCGACGCGCGGGGCGCCACGGTGATCACTGCGCGCGCGGAGACGGACGGCCGGCTGGAACTCGTCGTCGTGGTCGACGCCGGCGCGATGGAGCAGCTTGCCGACGTGCTTCCCGCGGGCACGTCCTGGCGGGTGCTCGGGGTGCGCGGGAACCTCTCCTGAGGAAGCGGACCGCGCTTCGAGCACCACCTTGCGGACGGCGCCCCGCCTGATCTCCTCCTCCGTGAAACGCACATCGGTTTCCCTTCCCCAGGCGTGAATTCGGGTCGGGCCCTCCGTCCCCGTGGAAAACGCCGTCGCCGGATCGTTCGGGTAGGGAATCCGCAGGCGGAAGCGCCCCCGATCGTCGGCCGTCGTGGCGGTTTCCCACTCGAACGTCCGCCCGAGGTTCGTGCGAACCGTCACCGTGGCCCGCACCACCGCGCCCGCCGGCGCCTGCCCCTCCACGCGTCCTCCGGGTACCACCTCGTAGACCTTGACCAGGGAGAACTTCGTTCCGGTCGTGTCCGGGATTGGCGTCTTGCTCAGGTCGGACCAGTCAGCCTGCAGGGTGGACTCGAAACGGAGGCGGTGCCCCGTGAGCGCGGGAACGGTCGTCCCGTCGGCCAGTCGAACGGCTCGCCCGTCCAGGAGAAGAAGACGCGTGTTCATCATCCTGAAGAAGGGAGAGAAGTGCGGGCGGCTGCCTCGATTCAGGAAGTATCGCGCCGGATCGCGCCCCGTGCTGGTGGCGAGGGCCGAGAGCGTGTTGACCGGACTGGTGAGGACGTAACGCGCGCGACGGCGGGACGCTATGGCCAGGCCTGCCGCCTCCTCCTCGGCGAAGCCGTAGTCGCTGCCGTCCTTTGCGGCGGCCACGAACCAGGGCAAGAGGAGCAGCGGGCTCCCGACGGCCGGGCGCTCCGCGATCATGACGATCCAGTGGCCCCTCCCCCAGTCGGAGAGCACGCCGTACTCCGGGTGCGCGCCGGGATCGTCGAAGCCCGACGTCGGCTCCGTGTGAACCCTCACCCACTCGAGCGCCTCCGCGGTC
>JBGPLH010000110.1:0-9223 GCA_041486365.1 Thermodesulfobacteriota bacterium
AGGCCTCGATGGGCTCTCCGGCCGGCAGCTCGGCCGCCAGCAGGTCCCCGCGGGCCCAGCCGTCCGCGAGCAGCGCCTCGATCAGGCGATCGAAGCTCGCAGCGCCCCCGCCGTAGCCGTGCAACATCAGCACCGGGGGCCGCTCGCAGCGTGTCTCGCGCCGGCATCCCGCTGCGAGCAGCGCGATGGCCGCCAGCGCAAGCGGCGTCAGCGCCATCCAAGGGCACGCCCGGGCCCTCACAGGAGCCCCGCCTTGATCTCCTCGTAGACCTGCCGGCTCCGAAGGAGATCGGTGTGCGTCACGCCGCGCATCTCGATGTTCCGGGCGCCCTTGAGCCAGGAAGAGCGCGCCGGGACGATGCCGTCCTGCCGGCTGCAGATCGACGTGAACTCCGTCGGCCCCGGCGTCTCGTCCCCCGCGTTCAGCTCCCTGAGATACCTGGAGCCGGGCCTCATCTCGCGGCATCCGCAGCCGGGACAGCCGCGGCTCGACCAGGTGCCGTGGTGCGGCGTACCCAGCGTTACGAGGTGTGCCACGCGGCGGCCCCCGCCGAGCGTACGGATGTAGTCGCGCGCGGCGAGCCCGCCCCGGCTGTGGCCGACGACGTCCACGGTCGGACAGCCGCTGCGGGTCGCCGCCTTCTCGACTTCCCTCGACAGGATCAGCGCCCATTCGTGCGTGCAGGCGGTTACCGGCAGGTCGAGGGCAATCACGCGGTCCGCGGGCCAGCCGTCGCGGACGAATCGGTCGCGCAGCACCGTGAGGGACGCCTTCGTATAGTAGTGACCGTGCAGGAGGAGGATCGGTCGCCGGTCGCATGCACCGGATATCTCCGCCGGGGCGGGTGAGGCGTGGGCGAGGTCCGCCGACGCGAGGTAGAGCGGGAACAGGAGGAGACACGTGGCCCGGGTGCGCCTCCGGGACGTCGTGCAGTTCAAGGGCCCGCCTGCTCCTCGGCAGCGGGGCCGCCGGCCACCTTCCAGACCGTCCCCTTCGGCCCGTCCTCGAGCAGGATCCCGCGCGCCGCCAGGTCCGCGCGGATCGCGTCGGCCCGGGCGAAATCGCGCGCATGGCGCGCGGCGCTGCGCTCCGCGATGAGTCGCTCGATCTCCCCCTCCGGGATCGGCGGCGTGTCGCCCCGCAGGAACGCCTGCGGGTCGCTCCGAAACACGCCGAGCACCTCGCCGATCCCCTCGAAGGTCAGGCGCGCCATGCGGGCCAGCAGGTCCGTGAAGGGTGTCGGCTCATCCCCGTGCTCCGAGAGGAACACGTTCAACGCCCGCACCGTCTCGAATACCTGGCCGATGGCCTGGGCGGTGTTGAAATCGTCCTCCAGTGACTCGCGCACCCGGTCCGCAAGCCCCGCGAGCGACGTCCACGCCTCTGCCGCGGCGCCCGTCGCGCCCTGCGGGGGCGGATCGCCGGGACCGGGCAGGTGCGGCGCCTTTCCGTGGGCGGGAAGCTCGAGCGCGGCCACGCGGGCGAGCGTCGCGTAGAAGCGCTCCAGGGCCTGGCGTGATTCTGCGATCCGGTCGAAGGAGAAGTCGACCGGGCCACGATAATGGCTCGAGATCAGGAAATAGCGGAGCACCTCCGGGCGGACCTTCGCGAGGATCTCGCGCACCGTGAAGAAGTTGCCGAGCGACTTCGACATCTTCTCGGCGTCGATGGTGACGAAGCCATTGTGCAGCCACCAGCGTGCGAAGGGCCGGCCCGTGGCCGCCTCGCTCTGCGCGATCTCGTTCTCGTGGTGCGGGAACTTGAGGTCCAGGCCGCCGCCGTGAAAGTCGAAGGTCTCGCCGAGTGCGGCCATCGACATCGCCGAGCACTCGATGTGCCAGCCGGGGCGCCCCGGGCCCCAGGGCGAGTCCCAGGACGGCTCGCCCTCCTTTGCGCCCTTCCAGAGCGCGAAATCGCCCGCGTACTCCTTCCGCTCGTCGATCTCCACGCGCGCCCCGGCGAGCAGATCGTCGGGATCCCGATGCGAGAGCTTCCCGTACTCCGCGAAGCGCTTCACCGAGAAGAAGACATCGCGGCCGCCCACGTAGGCGTAGCCCTTCCCGATGAGCCGCTCGATCAGCGCGACGATCTCGCCGAGGTGCCGCGTGGCCCGCGGCTCGGACGTGGGGGGCTCCAGACCGAGCGGCGCAAAGTCCTCGTGGAAGGCGGCGATGTACTTCTCCGCGACATCGTCCGCGGAGATCCCCTCCTCCCGGGCGCGCTTGATGATCTTGTCGTCGATGTCCGTGAAGTTGCGAACGTAGGTGACCTCGTAGCCGAGGCTCCCGAGAAAGCGGTAGATCACGTCGAAGACCACCGCGGCCCGGGCGTGCCCCACGTGGCAGAGGTCGTAGGCGGTGATCCCGCAGACGTACATGCCGACCTTCCCCGGCTCCAGCGGTTCGAAGAGGTCCTTGCGTCGGGTGAGCGAGTTGTAGATCCGGAGCGCCACGTCCTCCCCCTTCAGTCCTGGTCCGCGGGCACGAGCAGCGCCACCGCGTGCGCCTCGATTCCCTCTTCACGGCCGACGAACCCGAGCCGCTCCGTCGTGACCGCCTTCACGTTGACGCAGCCTTCGGGCAGATCCAGCGCGCGCGCGACGCGCGCCGCCATCTCCGGGAGGAAAGGGCCGAGGCGGGGGGCCTGGGCCATCACGGTGGCATCCACCTGCGCGATACGCCACCCCGCCGCGCGCACCTTCTCGCGGATGCGCGCGAGGAGATCGAGGCTCGAGGCGCCCTTCCAGGCCGGGTCCCCCTCGGGGAAGTGCCGGCCTAGATCGCCGAGCGCGGCGGCGCCCAGGGCGGCGTTGCCGATCGCGTGGCTCACCACGTCGGCATCGGAGTGGCCGGCGAGCCCGCGCGCGTGCGGGATCTCGACGCCGCCCAGCACGAGCCGCCTCCCCTTCGCGAAGGCGTGCACGTCGGCCCCGTGCCCGATGCGGACGGGCGGCCCGCCGCTCACGGCACCTCCCCGCCGGGCGCGGCGCGCCGATGCCGGAGGATCGCCTCCGCGAGCACGATGTCGTCGGGCGTCGTGATCTTGAGGTTCGCGTAGTCCCCCAGGACCACGCGCACCGCGACGCCGATCCGCTCGAGCAGCGCGGCCTCGTCCGTCGAGCGGATCCCCTCCGCGCGGGCCTGAGCCAGGGCCTTCCGGAGGAGCGACGCGCGGGCCACCTGGGGCGTCTGGGCGAGCCACAGCATCGCCCGATCGGGAGTTCCCTGGATCCAGCTCTCTTTCTCGACGCGTTTGATCGTGTCCTTCACCGGCACCGCCAGGATGGCGGCGCCCCAGCGCTCGCCCGCGGAAAGCGCGCGCCCCACGTCCTCCGGGCGCACCAGCGCCCGCGCCGCGTCGTGCACCGCGACGAGCGGATCGCCCTCGCCGGGGTCCGGGATCGCGCGAAGCCCCTCCCCCAGCGAGTCCTGCCGCTCCACGCCGCCGGCCACGACCGCCGCGAGCTTGGCGTCCCATCCGGCCGCGGCTTGCCGCGCGCGGCGCTCTTCCCCCGGGGGCGCGACTATCACGATCACGCCGATCTCCGGGCACGCGTCGAAGGCGCGGACCGACCAGCGCAGCATCGGCTCGCCCAGGAGGGGCGTGAAGGCCTTCCCCTCCGGCGGAGCGCCTTCGCCCAGGCGTTCGCCGCGGCCGGCGGCGAGGATGAGTCCGATGGGGGATCGGGGCAAGGGTGCGCTCTCGCTGTGGGAGTCGGAAAGAGGGACGCGGCACGCGCCGCGGAAAACACCGGATAGTAGCCCGCGGGCCGCGGCCCTGACAAGGCTACCCGTCCCGGTCGATCAGCAGGAGAATCGCGGGAAGGACGAGGAGATCGGAGAGCAGGCTCACGGCGATCGTAACGGCCATGAAGACGCCGAGCCAGACCAGCGGGAGGAAGGAGGAAAGAACCAGGACGGCGAAGCCCGCGGCGAGGATCACGGCGGACCAGACGATCGGGGGTCCCACGCGGGCGAAGACTTCGCGGATCGCCGCCTCCGCGGGGAGCCCCTCCCGCCGGCGCGCCCGGTAGGCGTCGATGAAGTGGATCGTCTCGTCCACGATCATGCCGAGGGCGATCGACGCCGCGATGCTCGTGCCCGTGCTGAGCGTGACGCCCAGCGCGCCCATCGTCCCGAAGAGAAAGGCGATGGGAAGAAGGTTCGGCACCATCGAGAGGAGCCCGAGCTTCCAGGAGCCGAGGTGGAGAATCATGAGAACGGTGATCACGGTGAGGGCCAGCAGGAGGCTCGATACGATGCCCCGGGCGATGGTGCCGCTGGTCTTGTTGAGCACTTGCATCGTGCCCGTCGGGATGACGCTCACGTCGTTGCCGAACATGTCCCTGCCCGTCTCGCGGATCTGCGTGATCGCTCGTGAGAGATCGCGCGAGGAGATGAGATTGGCGCGGACGTACACGTTCGCCAGGCGCCGGTGGTCGTCCACGTAGTGACCGAGGGTCTGCTTGCGCCCGCCGAACTCGATGAGCTGCATCACCTGGGCCGCTTCGTCCGGCTGCTCCGGGAGCCAGAGCCGCGGGGTCTCCTCCCCCTGCATCGACCGGTGCACGAGGGACAGCAGATCGGGAAGCGCCATCGTCTTCTTGATCCCCGGGATCTTCTCCAGGGCGCGCTGGAAGAGCACGACGCTCTGGAGCATCGCGGGATCCTCGAAGGCCCGGTCGCGGCCCGCATCGACCAAGACCATCATCGGGATCGAGCCCGACAGCCGATCGTTCACCCGCGCGATCTCGCCGTGCACCGGGTGAGAGGCGCGAAAGTAGGCGAGGTAGTCGGTCTCCACCCTCACCCGCAGCAGGCCGACGAGGGAAAGCGCCGTCAGCAGGAGCGCCCCGATCAGGATGGCCCTCGGCCGGGCGATCACCGTGTCCGCGAGACCGCGCAGGGCGCGGGTCCCCGTGAGGACCGGCGCCTGGTCGCGAACGGGGCCGGGGAAGATCCGATCGAGCGCGGGCAGGAGCAGGAACACCGCGGCGTACATGCACCCCACGCCGATGGCTGCAAAGACCCCGTGGTCACGGATCGTGTGGATCCGGCTGGTGAGGAGCGAGAGGAACCCCACCACCGTCGTGAGCGCCGAGAGGAAGACGGCCACCTGCGTGCGGATCCGGCGCCTATCCTCGGAGAGCGCCGGAAACAGGTGCACCGCGTAGGAGCAGCCGATCGCGAGGACCACGCTCGGGATCACGATGCTGACGACCGAAACCGTCCGCCCCGTGAAGGATGCGAACCCGAGCGCCATCACCTCCCCCGCGCCGATGACCAGCATCGGGAGCCAGATCCCCCGCGGTGAGCGGAAGGTCGCGAAGAGCAGGATCGCGATCAACGCGATCGTCGCCGGGGTGAGGCGGATCAGATCGCGGTGCATCAGGTCGGCGATGGCGACTTTCGTGGCCGGGATCCCGGCCACGGTGACCCGCCCCGGCCCGTCCCAGGCCGCGGCGGCCCGGCGGATCCCTGCCACCGCGCGGGACAGCGCCGCCCCATCGGCGCCGTACTCCTGGAGCAGCACGTTCGCCGCCACGGCGCGCCCGTCCGCGGAGACGAGGTTGCCGGTCAGGATGGGGAACCGCTGCACGCGGCGGCGCAGGGCGTCTCCCGTGATCGGCGCCAGCGGCGGCCCGGCGAGCTGCTCGATCTCCATCGCCCAGCCCTTCTTCGGCACCTCGAGGTTCGTGAGGCTTAGCACCTCAGCCACGCCGGGCACGCGCTGGAGGGCGTCGGTGAGGCGCCGGAGGGCGGCCACCGTCTCCGGAGCGTAGGCGTCCGGTGCCTCCACCATCACGACCACGACCTCGTCGAGGGTGCCAAAGGTCGCGCGGGCGAAGTCGCGCGTCGCTCGATCGGGATCGTCGTCGAGGAGAACGCCCTCCGCGGAGGTGTCGACACGGAGCGAGAGCGCGGCCATCCCCAGGCCGAAGACAAGGAAGAGGAAGGCGAAGGCCGTCGCCCTCGGATGGCGGCGGCCGGTGTCGAGGAGCCGGTCGATCAACGGGAGCGCTCGCGGGGGGATTCGGGGCGCTTCGGGGGATGGCGCGCCTGCGGCAGCTCGCGCAGGACGCGGGGGAGCACCGGAAGGGTGGCGCGGCCCGTCCGCTCGATCCACCGCCAGACGTCCTCACGGCGCGGGCTCCAGGGGAGGCCGAATTCTCCACGAAGGCGCGGCGGGAGCATCGCGGCCGTCACGAAGCGCGCGAGCGCGGCGGCCGATCCCGCAATGAGCGGCAGCGGCGGGCGCAGGACGGCGTCCGCGATGTCGCGGGCCGGGCCGGTGACGGTGATGCGATCGCTCCCGAGCATCTCTTCCACGTAGGTGTGAAACGATTCGAGCGTGGGCGGGATGACCTCCGGCGGTACGCCGAGGATCTCCGCCACCTTTTTCGTCTCGTCGTAGTAACGGACCTGGGCGTCCGGATCAAGCCCGCCGAAGAAACGATCGTGGATCCGGAGCGACGTGTCGATCAGCGTCGCATGCACCCAGAGGAGCAGATCGGGACTGCGGGCGTCATAGGGGGCGCCGCGCAGGAAGGGGCCCGCGCGCTCCTTCAGGGTGCCCTGGACCGTCGCGTGAATCCGGCGCACGTGCTCCGCCCAGGCGAGCGCGGTGTCGCGGGGGCCGAACACGATCGCGAGCATGGCGTCAAGCGTGCGGCGCAGCCGCCCGAAGGGATCCTCCCGGAAGCGGCTGTGCTCCGCCACGCCCGCGGCGACCAGCGGGTGGGCGATTTGCAGGAGCAGCGCGCGGCCGCCTCCGAGCAGCAGCACGCCCTCCCGGTGCACGGTCCGGATCGGGCTGTCCGGCGCGAACAGTCCTTCCTCGGGAAATCGGTCGGGGCGGGGTCGAAGGGACATGCGCCGAGGGTGGGCCAGGGGGCGGCGGAGTTCAAGCCGCATGCAGGAGCGGCGCCCCGGGGGGGCGCCGCTCACAGGAGGAACCAATCTCGGCAGAATCACGGGCAGGTGAGCGCGCTCGCGACCCCGGCGGGGAAGTCGATCTTGTAGATGTTGTCCTTGAAACAGTTGTCCAGGCTGAGGGACAGGTACACGAGGTCCGCGCCGGGGGTCAGCGCCCGGTCCGGATCCGGCGACTTGCCGTTCTGCAGGACCACGTTGCCCCGGACCTCGTTCAGGTTCACGAGGGGGTCGATCCGCGGATCGAAGGGGGCGAACGGGTCGTCCACGAGCGCGATGCCCACCGAATCGTTCCCATTGACGACGTTGTCGCGGATCACGACGCGGTCACCACCCACGTTCAGGATTCCGGTGCCCGTCGGGATCAGGGCCACGTCATCCGGATCGGTCGGAGGAATGGGGTTCGGGTAGTTGTTCTTGTTGATCACGTTCTTCTCGATCAGCACGTTGTCCGTGCTGGCACGCGGCAGGCCCGGCAGCACCACGACGAGGACGCCGGACGTGTTGCCCGTCGACTTGTTGTCGCGGACGACCGTGTTGATCGTGTTTTCAATCTCGATCCCGATGGGCCCGCCGGTCACGTGATTCTTCGCGACGGTCACGTCGTCGTCGACGCCGACGTAGATGCCGGCATCGTTCGCCACCTGCGCCGCGTCGACGAAGTTCAGGTCGATCAGGCCATGGACGGAGCAGCGCGGGAAGATCCCGTACGCTCGGTTGGCGACGTACTTGCCCTGCGTCACGTGGAAGTTCGTGGCGCCCATGATGAAGATCCCGTTTTCATCGGCGTTCCGGACCGTGAGCCCCTCGATCGTGAAGCCGTGGATCGTGATGGGCGGGCAGACCGGCAGGCCGCTGTCCGGGTCGGTCGTGATGGAGCCGGTGCCGACGGTGATCCCGTTGTCACAGCCCGCTCCGTCGACAATCGCGGCGGTGCTTCCCTGAATCGTGATGTTGTCCTTGTCCACCACGGGGCATTCGTGGTAGGTGCCCGGCGGCACGACGACCGTGTCGCCCGGATTCGCGGCGTTGATGGCGGCCTGGATCGTGCTCGTGACGACGACCACATTCCCCGCCAGCGCGGCGGCCGGAATCGCGGCTATTCCCAGCCCCACGATGATCGCGAGCAGTCCCGCGCGCAGTGATCCCATCCCCTTGGTCATGGCCAATCTCCTTTTGGAATGGACCCCAGCTCCCGTATCCGTGCCCGGGTCCCGGGGGGCACGGCGGATGTGTAACTTTTCTCCTATTTGATCGGACAGGTGCAATTTCCGTGCGCCTGCGGGCGCGCGCCTACGCACCGCGTACGTCATCAGCGAATTCAAGGGCTTGCAGCTAAGGAAGCCAGCTTTCTCGACGCAGGACTGTGTCTTCCGAAGAAAAAGTTTTCCCAAAAGAGGGAATCGGTCTTCCTCTCCAGAGGAAGAGCTTTTCCCAAAGGCCGCGCGAGTCTTGAGCGAGAGCGAACCTCAACGGCGAGCAGACGGGCAAGTCGCCCGGCGCGGATGAGAACGGAATCGGCGGAGAGCGGGAATAAGCGGAGCGGAGCGTGGCGTCGATGACGCCAGACGAAAGCCGATCCAGCCAAAGCGCGGGCCGACGGGGCCCGCCGGAGGAGAACGCATGAAGAGCCTGTCCACCACGCCTGACCCGACTCCGTCGATCCTATCGTTCCGCACCCTCACGTGGTGCGCGGCCAAGGGGATTGCCCTGCTCGCGATCGCGCTCTCCGGGCCGCTCATCGTCCCGACCCGCGCCGATGCCATCGTCGTCGTGAGACGGCCGCTGCGGGCCGTGGCCCCATGCGTTGTCGCGACGCGCCCCGGTCCCTTCGTGGTCGTGAGCGGCCCGCGATGGCGATGGCGGCACCGGCATCACGGCTACCGACGCGACGGTATCTTCATCCAGGTTCGATGACAGCGATCGGCGTCCCGCGTGCGCCCGTCCTCAGGTGGCGGGCGCCGCTCTTGTCGAGGGATAGTTCTGCAGGTCGTAGGAAAGCCTTTTCCCAAAATGGGAAGTCCGGTTCTGTGCATGACTCGCCGGGCGACCGCACCGGAGAACCGGTATCCAGGAATTTGGAAGATTGGCAGCGACTTATCGGGAATCTCCAACTGCGGAAGCGCTGGCATGGAACTTGCCTGTTTGAAGGCCAGAATTCACCGCCCTCTCAGCCACCGGGCGAATGCCACTCCCACGGGCCGGGAGGGTTGTGTTCGCCAGGAGGAGAACGGGCCAGCGCATGCTGGCCCGTTCCGCTTTCAGAGAGAAGCGCCGTGGCGACTGTGGC
>JBGPLH010000111.1:0-9171 GCA_041486365.1 Thermodesulfobacteriota bacterium
CGTGGTCCACGTCGATCACGATGCGGCGGTTCCCGTACAGACGGTGCACGTGGGGCGAGGCGTACACGGGCACGCCCTCCAGCTCCCCCACGCGGACCTGCTCGGCGTCGATGTAGTAGTGGTCGAACAGCAGGGGCGCCGTTCCCTCGCAGCAGCCGTCGCCGAAGACGAACACGAGTTCTTCCCGCTCCGCCTTGACCTTCTCGAGGACCGCGCGCGCCGAGCCGGTGATGCCGACTTCCAAGGTTCCTCCGGATCGGCGCGCCCCGGCCGGCGCTCAGAGGCCTTCGCCGAAGAGGCTCTGGTACCAGAATTTCTGCGAGAGCTCGCCCGCCTGGTCCACGTACACGTGCTTGACCTGGAGATACTCGGACAACCCGTGGGTGCCGAGCTCCCGCCCGATGCCGCTCTGCTTGTAGCCGCCGAAGGGCGTGGCGGCCGAGAGCATGTGGTGCTCATTGATCCAGACCGTGCCCGCGCGCAGCCGCCTGGCGATGGCGAGGGCCTTGTCCTCGTGCCGCGACCAGACGGCGCCCGCCAGACCATAGATCGTCTCGTTGGCCATGCGGACGGCGTCGTCGATGTCCTTGTATTTCAGCACGCAGAGCACCGGCCCGAAGATCTCCTCCTGAGCGATCTTCATCTCGTTCCTCACGCCCGTGAAGATCGTCGGCTCCACGTAGTAACCCTTCGGCAGGTGCGCCGGCCGGCCGCCGCCGATCACGATCTTCGCGCCTTCCTCCGAGCCGCTCCGGATGTACCCCTCCACGCGCTCCCGCTGGCGCTCCGCGATCAGGGGGCCGATGTCGCTCTCGATCGAGCCGGGATCGCCCACGCGGAGCGTCTTCGCACGCTTCACCAGGCGATCGACGAACTCGTCGTGGATTCGCTCCGAGACGAAGAGCCGGGTCCCCGATTCACAGGCCTGACCCTGGTGGAAGAACACGCCGAACAGAATCCCGACGGAGGCCATGTCGAGGTCGGCGTCGTCGCAGAGGATGGCCGGCGACTTGCCGCCCAGCTCCAGCGTCACCTTCTTCACGGTGCCGCTGGCGAGTTGCATGATCCGCCTTCCCACGGCCGTGGAGCCGGTGAAGGCCACCTTGTCCACAAGCGGGTTCGTGGCCAGCTCCTCGCCGCAGTCAGGGCCGAAGCCGGGAATGATGTTGACGACCCCCTTCGGGAGATCGATCTCGGCGAGGATCTTCGCCAGCTCCATCGCCGTGCAGGGAGAGTCGGGCGCCGGCTTGAGGACCACCGTGTTCCCCGTGGCCAGGGCCGGGCCGAGCTTCCAGATCGCCATCACCAGCGGGAAGTTCCAGGGGATGATCTGTCCGCAGACGCCGAAGGGCTCCCGGTAGACGAAGTTCTTGGCGGGCCCCGGGATCATCTGGTCGGGGAGGTTCTCCACGTGGGGGAAGCTCGCGCCCATTTCAGCGAAGGTCATGAGCTGCATGGCGCCGAGGCCGAGGTCGCCCATGGTCTTCCGGATCGTCCCGCCGGAATCCTCCGTCTCCAGTGACGCGAGCTCGGCCGCCCGGGCGGAAAGAGCCTCGGCGATCTGCAGAAGCAACTTCGAGCGGTCGGCCGGGGTCGTCCTGGACCAGGGCCCTTCGTCGAAGGCGCGGCGCGCGGCGGCGATGGCGCGTTTGGCGTCCTCACGGTTGGCGCGCGCGACCTCCGCGATGGGTTCCTCGGTGGCCGGGTTGATGGACTGGAACGTCTCGCCGGAGGCGGAATCGACGAACTGGCCGTCGATGTAGAGCTGGTACTTTCTCATGGGCGTACTCCTCTTCCGCTGCGGGGCGGGCAAAGGTGGCGCGAAGGCAGGGGTGACGGACCCCAGAGTAGCACAAGTCCGCCGGCCGGATCGCGGGGGCCCGGGTGAGGGAGCCCGGGGAGTGGGCTGTGCTATCCTGCCGCCATGGTTTCTCCCCGGGATCCGTCAACGCCCTCCGACGATCGCCCCACCGGACTCGTGAACCTCCCCGACCGAAGCCCCGGGGCGCTCGCCGCCTTCGCGCGCGAGCACCCGCGGGCGGCCGCGCGCGCCTTCGATTCGCTCCCGCTGGGGGAGCGCGCCCGGATCGTCACGCAGGCCTCCGCCCGGGACCGCCTCACGCTCATTTTCCTCTCCCGCGATGCGGAAGCGCTCGTTCGCGCGCTCCCGGCCCCCGACTTTTTCTTCACCGTGAAGGAGGCCGGGGACGACGCGCCGGATCTCCTGCACCTCGCGACGGTGGACCAGGTGCGAATCTGCCTCGATCTCGACTGCTGGGAGCAGGACGCGTTCCATCCGGATTCTCTCACGGGCTGGCTCGATCTCCTCCACGAAAGCCGGGAAAAGCTCGGCGAGGTGCTCCCCGCGCTCGATCTGGAGATCCTGATCGCCTGGCTCAAGTCTCGCATCCGGGTCTGGAAGGCGGAGGCGGACGGGTCGCTCCCGCCGGAGGCGCCCGCGGCGCTCGTCTCCATTGATGGCGTGTATCACCTGGAGGCCGTCGGGGACGACGACGATCTCCCGCTCGTGCGCGACGTGCTCCTCGATGCGCGCGCGCGAGACGAGGTCTTCTACTGGCGCCTGCTGGAAGGCACGATCCACGAGCTGGATCACGAGATTGAGATGCAGGCCTTCCGCTGGCGGGAGTCGCGCCTGGGGGACGAGGGGTTCCCGCGGCTGGACGACGCGCTCGCCGTGTATGCCCGCCTCGATCCGCGCCGCTTCCATGCGGAGAAGCATCGCAAGCCCGAAACGGCCGAGCCCGGCGGGTTGCCGCGCGACGCGTCGGCGGCGGTCGCGCGGCGCGCGGATCTCGCGGACGATCTGCTGCTCACGCACGCCTGGGAGGCCGGGCTTCGCGCCGGCGGGTGGGACCCGATCCAGGAGGAAATGGCGCACCTGCTCAACCGCGTTCTCGTCGCCGACGGCGCGCGAATCGACGCGCCGGAGGGGGTCCAGGCGTTGTTCCGCCGCGCCCGGGCCACCCTGAGCCTCGGGCTCGAGTCGGCGATCGATCCCGCCGGCGAGCGGCAGGGGGTTTACGGGGAGAGCGACGTGCAGAACGCGATGGGCCTGCTTCGCGCGGTTCGCCTCGATGCGATCTTCCGCCTCGGGTTCACGCGCACGCTGGAGGTGCGCGACGCCGCGATGCGCGTGGAATCCGAGCAGGATACATGGACCGCGATCCTCGACCCGCCGCTCCCCGGCGCCGTGGCCGCCGCGAAGCGGCGCCGGCCACTCTTCTTCGAGGGCCTCGTGAAGGAAGGATCTTCGGAAACTCGGGAGTTCCGCACGATGCGCGAGGTCGGCGCGGCCCTGCGGGCGATGCGATGGGCCTCGTCGCTCAGGGCGCTCTGGGAGGATCTCCTGAAGCAGGCGGTCCCCGGATCGCTCGGCGAGGATGCCCCCCGCACGTCGCCGATGCGGCTTTCCGGACTCGCGATCACCGCCTTCGCCGCGCGCGTCCTGGACGGGGCGCCGGCGCTTCGCCCGATCCCGCGAAGCCGCCTTCGCGCCCTGCACGTATCGCTCTTCGCGGAGTCCGGTCCCTCCTGCGCCGAACCCGCGCTCCGGCCCGACGCGCGCGCGCGCGTCCACGAGGCCTTCGGATCCTGGATCGGGTCGCTGGAGCCCGAGGCGCGCGAGGACGCCGGGCGGTTCCTCGACGGTTGCCTTGAGCGGCTGCGCGCCGAGGTCGGCGTACTCGATCCCGACACCGCGGACCCACGGGCGGTCTCCGCCATCCTGCTCTCCCGCGGGTAACCTCCTCCGGCCCCTCGCTTGACACCCTCCGCGCGCCCCGCTTAGAATGCGGTTTGCTTGGTTTGGAGGTCGGGTTGGCGATGCGCCTCGCGCGCCCCGCGGGGCAAGGAATGCCGGTTTTGACTACGATTGTCCGGGGCGCTGCCGCCCGCCATCTCCGACACACCCTCGGCGTGCTTATGCTGGTCCTGGCGTGGTCCTCCGCGGCCGCGGCCCAGGGCCTTTTCGTCGTGAGCCAGAACAACTCGAAGGTCATAAAGTACGACTCCCAGACCGGCGCCTTCCTCTCGACCTTCATCACGCCGATCACCCAGGGATTCCAGCCCCCCGGCGGGATGGGCATCCACCCCACGAGCGGGATCCTCTACGTCTCCAGCACCGGCACCGGCGAGATCTGGAAGTACACCACGGCGACGGGCGCACTCATCACGCCGCGCGCCGCCGGGAGCCTGCTCCAACCGGGAGGACTGGGTTTCGACTCCACGGGGACGAACATGTACTTCGTGGGCGCCGCGACCGGGCTCTCGGTGACGACCGATTCCGTCAAGAAGATGGTCGTCTCCTCCGGCACCGTCTCGAACGTGGTGACCGACGCCACCGCCGGCTTCAACGCCGTGACGGTGAACGGCTCGAACCTCTACGTGAGCGACGGCGTGAACAACCGGATCATGCGCTACACCACCTCCGGTGGGAGTGCCACGGCGATCATCACGGGCCTATCGATGCCCGGCGCGATCCTCTTCCGCTCCTCCACCGACATGGTCTTCGCGGACACCGGGAGCGATAGGGTGCTCGAGTACACTCTGATCGCAGGCACCTGGACCTTCAATCGCGTCGTGCTCCCCGCCACGGCCGGCGTGGACGGGCCCTGCGGGCTCGCGCTCGGACCCGACGGCCGGCTCACGGTCTCGGGCAAATTCTCGGACAACGTGGTCGCCGTGAATCTGACGACGCTGGCCGTCTCGACCCTCGTCTCGGCGGGCGCGGGCGGGCTCGGCAACGCGAAGGACGTGGCCTGGAGCGGAAGCACACTCCTGGTGGCGAGCATCGCGACGAACACGATCATCTACTACGACAACGCTGGCGTTCCCACGGGCACCGTGGCGCGCGGCATCTCGACGCCGACCGACGGCGGGATGACCTTCACGTCGACGGGAGACCTGATCATCGCGAGCGTGAACGACAACGACCTCGCCCAGTTCAACGGAACGAACGGGGGGGTGGTGCGCAAGTTCTTCGACGCATGCCCCACCTCGCTCGCCGCCCCCTTCGATGACCTGGTCGGACCGGACGGAAACGTCTACGCGACCTGTACCGGCTCCGACGCGGTTCACCGCTTCACGCCCACCGGCTCACCGCTCGGCTTCTTCGTGACCGGCGGCTCCGGGGGACTCACCTACCCCCGGGGGCTCGCCTTCGGCCCCAATGGGAATCTCTTCGTCGCGAGCGGTTTCACGGGCGAGGTCCTCCAGTACAACGGGACGAGTGGCGCATTCGTGAATGTTTTCGTCGATGCGGGGGGCAACGGGGGCGGTGCTATGGATCCCTACGGGATCAGTTTCCACAACGGCGACCTCTACGTGGCCTCCTACTTCCCGAGTGAGGTGAAACGATTCAACGGGACGACGGGTGCCTTCGTGTCCACCTTCGTGACGAGCGGGTCCGGCGGGCTCTCGGGCCCGACGGCCGTGGAGTTCGGCCCGGACGGGAACCTCTACGTGTCGAGCTACAACGACGACGCGATCCGGAGGTACAACGGGACGACAGGGGCGTTCCTGTCGACCTTCGTGACTTCCGGGAGCGGCGGCCTCGACGGACCCGTCGACTTCGGGTTCCATCCGGCCTCGTTTGGACCGGCGAACATTCCGACCCTCTCCGGCGCGGCGCTCGCGGTGCTCGCGCTCGGACTCGCCGCGGCCGGCGCGAGGCGCATCAGGCGCGGCGCCCGTGGAACGAGGGAGGCTTCCGGGTGAAGCGTTCCGGATGGCTGCTTGCCGCTGTCTTCGCGGCCGGGCTGGTTGCGTTCCTGGTCTATCCGCGCGAAGGGAGGAAGCTGGCGCCGAAGCCCGTGCCGATGGGCGGGACGGTGACTCAGATGCTTCCGGGGCCCGACGGCAAACCGGAGGCCTGGAAGATCACGAAGCAGGAGGTCCCCCGGGAGAAGCTCCCGGACCTGGTTCTCCCCAAGCCCGCGCCGAGGACGAGGCCGCCGGACGAGAGGACCGAATCGGCACGCGCCCTGGAGGGGCAGGCGCTCGAGTCCTGGAAGCACGGCGACATCGCTGCCGCGCTCGGCACCTTCGAGGCGGCGGTCAAGGCGGACCCGGATGATCCGGAGGTGCGCACCCGGTACGGCCGCCTGCTCACGCTCATGACCGATTATGACAAGGCGTACCCTCAGCTCGAGCGCGCGGCGAAGCTCAAGCCCGAGGATCCCCAGGTCTGGCTCGATCTCGTCACTATTTACGAGAAGAACGTGCTCCTGGAGCGGGCCGGGTACGCGCGGAAGAAAGCGGAGGCCCTGGCCCCGGGTGCGAAGATCATCCAGGACGAGAATGGTTTCTACTTCCTGGAAGGCGGAAAACTTTTTCCCTAAAGGGGGAAAGATTCTCCATACAGTCAATAGGTCCCCGCCCGAGTAGTCCCGGGAAGCGGAAAAGTGAAGGGATATCAACTACAAAATGCGGCGCCGGGGCTGGCCTCCGGGGCATGAAAGTTGCACCAGTTCTTCTAGGCGGTAATCCGTCCTTTTTCCGATGTTCATGTGTTCATTACCTAAGAATGGAGGCGACCCGGGCAGGGCCGCCTTGGTTTCACATCCAAAGGAGGAATCTCATGAGGCGCATGATCTTTGTCTTCGCGCTCGTGGTGGCGCTCCTCGGCGGGGCTATCTCCTCAAGCCACGCCGACACGGTGCTCACGGGCAACACGGATGGCGGCGCGTTCTTCAAGATCGTTGTGCCGACGGTCTGGAACGGCGATCTCGTCATCTGGAACCACGGCTTCAGCCTGAACCCCATCGGGCCGGTGTCCGACCTCGGGCCCCTCGCTGCTCCGGTCCAGCTCCCCGAGGGATACGCGGTCGCGGCCTCGAGCTTCCAGCAGATTGGCTGGGCGCTCTTCAAGACGAAGAACGATACCCAGAACATGATCAACGTGTTCAAGGCCAACTTCGGCACGCCCAATAACATCATCGTGAACGGCGCGTCCCTGGGCGGCATCGTCACGGCCCATGTGGTGGAGAAGGCGAACATCGGCAACGTCGTGGGCGCCTATCCGATCTGCGGCGCGGTCGCCGGCAGCCGCAACTGGGACGGCGCGATTGACCTGAGGCTCAGCTACGACGCGATTTGTGCCTCCTCCGGCCCCGCCGCGGCGATCCCGGGCGGCGCCACCGGTCTGCCGTCCCCGGGCTTCCCGGGCTACCCGTTCACCCAGACGCAGATGGCGCTCGCGGCCAATGCCTGCATGGGCATCCTGACGCCGGTCCCCTTCCGCACGCCGCTGCAGAACGCGAACCTCGCGCTCTTCCTCGCCACGACCCAGCTCCCGGCGAACTTCATCCTCACGGACCTGGGCTTCGGGTTGTTCGGCTACTCCAACCTGATCTGGGATCCGGCGAAGCTGAACGGCGGACAGGGCGTGGGCAACGCCAACGTGAACTATGACAACGGCGGGTTCATCGACACGAACATCCAGCGCGTGTCGGCGAGCCCCGGCGCGGTCAACCGCGTCAACAAGTACTTCACGCCCGACGGAAACGTTGGCGCCGTGAAGATCGTCTCGCTGCACACCGATGGCGACGGACTCGTGATCGTCGAGAACGAGAGTGACTACGCCGGCAAGGTCCCGGCGGCGAACCTCACGACCGCCATCGTGGACGAGACCGGGAACACGCACTGCGGCTTCACCTCGTCCGAGACGGTCGCGGGCTGGGAGTCGCTCCGGGGCTGGCTGGCTGGCGGCCCGCAGCCGACGGCGGCGGGCATCCAGGGTCTCTGCGGCGTCATCTCCGGATTCGCGCCTGGACAGTGCCGGATCAACCCGGCCTACGTGATCGCCAACATAAACGGCCGCATCCGCCCGCGCTGATTGCGGGTTCTTTCCTGAAAACGGCAAGGCCGGATCCGAAAGGGTCCGGCCTTCGTCGTTGTGGGCAAGCCCACGCGGGATCAGTATCCCCATGTGCCGCGGGGAGGGGGAGAGGCGGGGGGAGTGGATTCGTCGGGGCTGTGCCGAGGTGCAGGCTGCCCCTCGCCCTTGGCGGCCTTCAGGATGGCCTGGGCGTCCTTGCGGCAGCCCGCGATCGATCCCGCGTCGTGCGCCTCGCTCTCGACGAGGACGCGGGACGCGTGCTCCCGGGCGGCGGGTTCGGTCTGAACCCGCAGGCGGCAGCTCGAGTCGCTCCCGAAGAGGCTCGCGAGCGAGCGACCCCCGTGCTCGGCCTCGAAACGCGATCCCTCGCCGTTCATGATCGTTACCGTGTAATCGAGCGCCTGCACGCCGTCCAGCGCGCGCGTGAGGGCCGCAGCCGGTGTGCCGAGGCTATCCGCCTCGAGCCGGAGGCGCGTCACACCGCCGTGGGCGCAGCCGGCCAGCGCCGCGGCCAGGAGGAGCAGCGCGAGGCCTGCGTCACGGTTCATGCCGATAGACGTCTCCGGGCCGGGGGAACGGGGAGGGCTTCTTTGGCTTGACGATGGCCTCGCCCCGCGCGTACTCGAGCACCTTGCGCAGATCGCGCTCGCAGGTGGTGCGGCCGGCGGTCGTCTGCGCGCGCCCCTTCAGGCTTACCTTCACGGCGCCGGTGTCCGGATCGGGTGTCGCTCCGACGGCAATCCGGCAGATCCCCACGTTGCCCCCCAGCACGGCTCCCAGGAGGGAGGCCCGCTTCTCGGCCACGAAGAAGAACCCGCGATCGTCCACGGAGAGAAGCGTGTACCCCAGCGCTTCCGTCCCACTCATGGCGCGAGAGAGAACCAGTCCGGTCGTGCCCGAGCTCTGTCCCTCGATCCGGATAGGCTCGTCCTGCGCGTCCTCCGACGAGGCCGAGGCGCTCGCCTCCGCCGCGCCTTCCCGCGCCGGCGCGGGGTACCGTCGGGCTTCGATCGTCTCGATCTTGCCGGGCGGAACGTGGGCGGGCCTGCGCGAGGCGGCGCCTTTCGCGTCCTTGCCCTCGTGAGAGCAGGCGGGGAATAGAAGAGCGCCGAGGAGAAGGGCCGCGGCCGCGCGCGAGGGAATCATTCGCGGACCGCCTCGTACCGATCCCGCCGGCGTGCGACCACCTTCCCCTCCGCCGCGAGCTTGCGCAGGTGCTGGATCACCGACTGCTCCGCCGCGGGGTGAAGCACGGCCGGCACGTCCACGTAGAGCGCCTCGACGATCCGCCAGGGCTCGGCGAGGCCACGCGA
>JBGPLH010000112.1:0-9097 GCA_041486365.1 Thermodesulfobacteriota bacterium
GAACCCGTGGGCGAGGGAGACCTCCTGCACGAGGCGGCGCATGAGATAGAGGTGCTTCGGGTCGCTGGGGATTCGGATCGAGACGGTCGATTCGGCGGCCACCACGCCCTCACCGCCCCGCGCCGGGAAAACCGATCGCGACGAGCAGGGTGTCGTCGGTCGCGGGTCCGCGGCGGAAGGAATCGACGCCGGACACGAGCAAGCCGCACAGGTCGGCGAGCGGCGAGCGGCCGTGCTCGACGAGAAGCTTCTCGAGGCGGTCCACTCCGTACAACGAGCCGCTCCCGTCACGCGCCTCCGAGAGGCCGTCCGTGTAGAGCACGAGCCGGTCGCCCGCGTGCAGCGCGATCTCGCTCTCGTCGCCCGCCCCGCGAAGCTCCGGCTCGAGGCCAAGCACAGGCGAGGCCGCGGCCAGCCGCTCCACGCTCCCCGACCCGGCACGCAGCAGGAGCGCCGGCGGATGCCCCGCGGAGGCCCAGGCGAGGCGGCGCTTCCCCAGATCGATCTTCCCCACGATCATCGTCATGTACATGCCGAGCTCGGCGAACTGCGCGTACACGAACCGGTTCATCGCGCGGATCGTCTCGGCCGGTGTGGCGCGCTCCTGCTCCAGACGCACCAGCTCCATGTGCACGCGGTTGGCCATGCAGCTCGCCGCGATCCCGTGCCCCGTCACGTCGCAGACCGCGACGGAGATCTCCTGTTCCCGCAGGTGCTGATGCGCGTAGTCGCCGCCGATCCCGATCATGGGCCGGTAGAACGTCTCGATCTCGACGTCGGAGCGCTTCACGGGGGGCGGGATCAGGCTCCGCTGCACCCGCTCGGCCAGCGCGAGATCCTGCTTCACCTGCTGGTGTGCATGGCGGAGTTCTTCGTTGGCCTCCTCCAGCTCGGCCGTGCGAAGGCGGACCTTCTCCTCGAGCCGCTCGTTCGCCTCCCGGAGCTCCTCCAGGAGCCGCAGGTTCGCGCGCTGCAGATCGAAGGTCTCGATGGCACGCCGGACGTTGATCCGGAGGTCCTCGTCCTCCCAGGGCTTCGTGACGTAGCGGTAGACGCGGCCCGCGTTGATCGCCGCGATGGCGGACTCGATGTCGGTGTACCCGGTGAGGACCATCCGGATGGCCTGGGGCCGGATGGCGATGCTCTTCTCGAGGAACTCGGCGCCGCTCATGCCGGGCATGCGCTGGTCGGCGATGATGAGCCCCACGTCCTCCTTCCGGAGGATCTCGAGGGCATCGGCGCCGCTGGAGGCGGTGAGGACCCGGTAATCGGGCTTGAAGGTGTACTCGAGGAGCTTGAGGATCGATATCTCGTCGTCCACGACGAGGATCGTGTGCTTCTCCGCCGTCATCCCGCTCTCCCGGTCCGTGCCCTGTCCCGCGCGCCGAAAAGCGCCGTGACACGGCATCATAGCGGTCCCGGCGGGACCGGGCAAGGCAGGTGATCAGCGGGCGCGGGGTCCCAGGGGAAGCTCTACAACGAAGGTGCTCCCCTGCCCGAGGACACTCTCGACGCGAATGATCCCCCCGTGCTTCTCCACGATGCCGTGGCTCACGGAGAGGCCAAGCCCCGTCCCCTTCCCGACGGGCTTCGTCGTGAAGAAGGGGTCGAAGACCCGCTTCACCTTATCGGGCGGGATGCCGCTGCCCGTGTCCCGGACCGCCACGGAGACCCGGGGCTCCCCGTCCGGGCCGGGGGTCACGGACGTGGTCACGTGGATCTCCCCCTCGCCCCCGTTCTCGACGATCGCGTCGATCGCGTTCCCGAGAAGGTTCATGAACACCTGGTTCAACTGTCCCGGGTAGCAGGCGATCAGGGGGAGATCACCGTAGTGGCGGTGCACCTTGATCCGCTCGCCGAGGCGGTGGTGCAGGAGATGAAGCGTGCTCTCGATCCCCGCGTGCAGGTCCGCGTCCTTGAACTCGGCCTCATCCAGCCGGCTGAAGGTGCGGAGATCGGCCACGATGTTCTTGGTGCGGAGCGCCCCCTCCTTGCAGCGCGAGAGCATGTCCTCGACCTCGGAGAAGATCTCCTCGTCGACCGCCTCGCCGCGCGCGAGCGACTCGCGGAGCGCGTCCAGGCGCCGCCCCACGTGGCCGAGGAAGCCATAGACGATGCTGATGGGGTTGTTCAGCTCGTGCGCCACCCCGGCCACGAGCTGGCCGAGGCTCGCCATCTTCTCCGACTGGATGAGCTGCGATTCCTTGCGCTGTACTTCCTCGAGCGCATCCGCCAGGCGGTCCTTCTGCTCAGCCACCTCCCAGTACAGCATCGACTGCCGGATCGCGACGGACACCTGGTCCGCGATCGCCTGCACGAAGTCCTTCTCCTCCTCCGTCCACGCGTGCGGGGTGTTGACGTACAGCGACAGGGTGCCGAGGAAATCCTCCTTATAGAAGAGCGGGACCAGCATGAGGGAGCGAACGCCGTGGATGACCTCGATGAACCGGGGGTCGGTCACCGTGACCCGCCTCGTCATCGGGTCGTTCTCCACGTCGTCCACGGCGTAGGGACGGCGCGTGCCCAGCATGTGCAGCATGGCCGGATCGTTTTGGCCCAGGCGCGGAAGCGTCGCGCCGAGGGCCGAGAGCAACCCGGGCGCCGCGTACTCGTGATCGATCCGCATGCTCCCCTCGTCCGTGCTCGCCGACAGCACCAGGAAGCAACGGTCAGCCCCGAGGGCTCGGCCCACCTGCTCCACCGTGGTCTGGAGCACGCGGTCGAGATCGAGGTGACCGCGGATCGCGCCGGTGATCAGATTGATCATCGACTCGCGGCCCAGCGTCCGCTCGAGCTCGAGCGTGCGCTGCTTGACCAGCGCCTCGAGCATGTCGGCCTTCGCCTGGACCCGTTCGAGGTCCTGCTTCCGGACGCGGGCGCTCACGTGGAGCGTGAGGGCGAGAAGGATCTTGTAGGAGAGCGGGCTGCGCTGCGCGATCAGCTCCTTCATGAGCACCCGATCGAGCCGCAGCAGTTCGGCGTCGGTGTCGGCGATGACCGAGGCCGTGCGCGTGCGTCCCTCCAGGACGGCCAGCTCGCCGAACAGAGCGCCCCGGCCGAGCTCCGCGACGGGAATCTCGTTCCCGTCGGCCAGGCGCACGATGCGAACTTTCCCGGAACCGACGATGTAGAGCGAATCGCCGGCGTCTCCCTCCCGGATGATCACCTCCCCCGCCCGGAAGCGGACGGCCTCCACCAGGCCTGCGAGCTGGCGCAGGTCCGGGTCACAGAGCGCGAGGTCGGGATCGATGGTGGCGGGAACGACATCGCCCACCCCCAGCGTGCCGCGAAGCACCTCGTATCGGGCATCGAGATCCATGGTGCGCTCCCTTCGGCCGCGGGGGGCCGGGCGCGGCGGGCGCCGGCCGGCCGCCGGTGACCATTCTACGCGAACCGGCGTGTGAAGCAGGCGGAAAAATGGCCCGAGCACGGGGGGACGTGCTCGGGCCGTGGGATGGCCGACGGACGGACGGGTCTTTCGGCCAGGACCGGAGGTCCCGAGCGAAGCTCGGGCCGACCAGTTTCAGAATGATATGGAGTCCGGGAAACGCGGCGGAACGAACTCACCGTTGGTACCCCCTGCGCCCCGCCGCGTTTCCTTCCGACCCAGCGACCTGAAAGCCCATTGGGAAGGGCCGCCGGGCCTGAGAGGGCCTTGCGAGACGGACTTACAGGGGCTGCCGCCGGGCCTCGTACCGCTCCCTCGCCCGAAGATCCACCAGGTCGTGAAGCGATCCGAAGAGCCTGGAGAGCGAGATCCCCGTGGAGGCATTCGCACACCGGTTCCGCATCCGCGATCCCGACCTGCGCGCCGCCGGCCTCGTCATCATCGACTGTATCGTCATGGCCTGTCCGTTCATCGTTTGACCCTCCCTGCCGGTGTTGACTTCGGGTAGAGCAAGGGACGTGCCAAACGAGCGGAGAAAGAAAACCGGCCCGCGGCGCGGCTCTTTTTCGAGGCCGCACGCGGGCCGAGCCCCATCGTGCTCGAATCGGCATGCTGGGGAGCACCGCTCATGCCGCGAGCGGCACGGTCCCGGCGCGCCCTCCCTCAGAACTTCAGGCTGATCACCGGCAGGAGGAAGCCCTGCTCCTTCACATCCGTCGTCGAGCCGTCATCGGCCGTGAACTTGTAGTAGCCCTGCTTCAGGCCGTTCATGCACACGTCCCACTCGCCGGAGGAATCCGACGTGTCGGAGAAGTTGAAAGGACCCCCCAGGCCCTCGGCCACGAGGTTCACCTGCGTGTTCGCCGGCGCCCATCCAAACAGACAGGCCGTCGTGCGCGCGTCGTTCTCCTCGGGGACGCGGTAGCTGCCCCCGATGATTCCCCCGATCGAGAGCTTCGGGCCGACCGCGGGAGGCGTGAAAAAGATGAGCTTGTCCTCGACCTTGGGGAATAGCTGCACCGACATTTTCGTTGGGAACCGGTCGAAGCGATCCGTCTGGGCATTGAAGCGCTCGACCGACAGGCGCTGGCGGCTGACCGTCGACCGCAGAGAATCAGTGAACGCGATCGGAGCCCCCATGAACCACGCCCTGATTTGCTCATCGGTGCAGCTCCCGAGGCCGCGAAACAGGACCACGTTGCTCGGGTTCACGTTGAAGCTCTGCAGGTTCGTGTGGATCGAATTGATGACCGCGCCCTGCGCGTTGCCGTACTGCACAACCGCGCCCGAGGTGAGGACGTTGACGTCCTCGATCGCGCCCGCGAAGCCGCCCTCCGGCACGACGTCGTCGATGAGAATGAGGCCTTCCCGGTGGTTTTCCTGGATGCCCCGCACCTGGGTCCTGAAGTTGCTCAGGTCGGTGCGGATCAAGCTGGATAGCTCCTGGTCGGTGAGGGCTCCCGTGTTCGTGCTGAAGGTGGGGAGCGCGATCAGGGCGACCGCGCCGATGAGGAGGGTCTTCCAGAGCAGACTGCGGCCCGCGGGTGGCCGCGGAGAGGGAGGTCGCATCGGGTCTCCTTGACCGTTCAGAACGTGGACCGAAGTGCGCGCGCGAAACCCTGCTCGACGTCGTCGCTGCGCGATCCGTCCGTGGCGGTGAACTTGTAGTACCCCTGATTGAGACCGATCAGGCAGAGATCCCAGTTCCCGTTCGAGTCGGCCGTGTCGCTGCCGTTGAAGGGGCCGCCGAGCCCCTCGGCTGTGACATTGATGCTGGCGCCCGCCGCCGAGGTTCCGAACACGCAGGCGGTGGTATTGGCGTCGTTCTCGTTGAGCCGGGTGTAGGAGCCGCCCAGCAACTCCGCGATCCGGACCCGACTACCACCCCCCGAAAAGCTCGAGTCGGTGAAAATCAGGCGATCCCTGGGGTTCGGGAACACCTGCGAGGAGAACGACAGCGGCACCCTGACGAACTCGGCCGGCACGACATCGAAATACTCGACGCTGATCTTGGGACGCCGGAGCGTCATCGCGAGCCACTTGTCGAAGCTCGTCGGCTCGCCCCAGAGCCAGGCCTCGATCAACCTGTCCGTGCAGCCCCCCATGCCCCGGAGCTGCTGGGGGTCGTCCGAGCTCACGCCGTACATGTCGATCGCATCCCGGACATCACAGAGCGCATCCTTGTAACCATCGTTGTACGCGTCGAGCGCGTTGTATCCGGCCTGGCCGATCTGGCCGACGAGGTTGGAGACGTTCACCTCGTTGACCACCCTCGGCAGCTCGCGGATCTGATTGGACACCTCGCCCCTGATCACGCCGACGGATTGCGCGAACTCGCCCGAGATGGACTGAAGCTGCACGCGCAGGAGGACCTGGTTATCGAGGCCGGTGCTGAAGGTGGGAAGCGCGAAGAATGCCACGACGGCGATGAGAAGGGTTTTCCAGAGCAGACGGCGGCCGGCGCGGGGCCGCTGCGAGGGGGGTCGCATGGAATCCTCCGTTGAAAAGCCGTACTCTTGGATCCCGCGCCGGTTCTTTCGCCCGGGCGGGGTACGCCGGTTGCCTTGAACGGGCGGCGCTAGAACTTGAACTTCGGCTGGAGGAACCGGAAACCCTGCTCGTGGGTTTCCGTGCTGCTGCCGTCATCGGCCTCGAACTTGTAGTTGCCGTACTTGAGCGTCAGACAGACGTCCCATTTCCCGTTCAGATCGGCCGTATCGGACCCGTTGAAGGGTCCGCCCAGTCCCTCCGCCGTCACGTCCACGTTCGCGCTGGGTAGAGCTAGTCCGAAGACGCAGGCCCTGCTCGTGGCATCAGGGTCACCCGCGAAGGCGTAGCTGCCTCCCACGATTCCGCCCACGCGGAGATTCCCCGCGCCCCCGCCCATCATTCCCGGATCCGTGAACAGGAGCCTGTCACTCGTCGTGGTGAAGACCTGCGCCGACATGATGACTGGGCTGCGGATGAACCTGTCCTGCAGGACGTCGAACCGCTCGACGTTCAACCGGGTTCCGCGCAGGGACATCGCAAGCGACTTCTTGAAGCCCACGGGCGCCGTCCAGAGGATATTCTCCGCGATGGCGTCGGCATCCGTTCCCACGCCCCGGAGCTGGCTCGCGGACAGGGGATCCAGCCCGGTGTTCTGCACGAGATTGTCGATCCCATTGAGCGTGTTCTGGTAGGCGATATTGAAGTCGAAGTAGGCGTTGTAGCCGATGTCCCCGATAGCCTCGATCGTGGCGTTGAAGCCGGCCTCCGGGACGGTTTTGGGAACCGCCACGAGATCCACCCTCACGTTCGACTGGATCTCCCGCGCCTCGAACTGGAAGTCGCCGATGAGCGCCTGAATGCCGCCGATGAGCGGATCGCTTCCCTTTCCGGCGCCGGGGGTGGGGAACGCGAGAGATACGAGCAGGATGACGATGAGCAGACCGCGGCCGACGAGGGGCCGCGAAGCGGGGGGTCGCATAGGTTCCTCCGTGGCGGGTTACCGGCGCGAGGCCGGAACCGTGAGGGGTCATGCGTCTTGGGCCACCCACCCCCTTCATAGATGAAAACCCGAAGCCCGCGCAAGGCATCCCCCCGCGCGGCGCTCCAGGTTTTCGGCCACGGCCCTGTCCCCAAGGTCAGAGCTTCTCGATCTCCACGGTCGTCTTGCCGCCCCGCCGGAGCTTCCTCGCGTCCTGGACGAGCCTCAGGAACCGCAGGTGCAGCTCCTCCAGATCGTCCTCGGAGAAGTCCTCGATCGAGATCAGGCGGTTACTCGCCCCCTCGGTGGAGGCGATCAGCTCGTTCAGCTTGAGCTGAACCGCCCGCGACTCCTTGTTCTGCGTGTGCTGGATGAGGAAGACCATGAGGAAGGTGAGAATGGTGGTCCCCGTGTTGATGACGAGCTGCCAGGTGTCCGAGAAGCGAAAGATCGGCCCGGTCAGCGCCCACGCGAGCACGACCAGGACGGCTATGCCGAAGCCCCAGGCGGACCCGGTGGCGCCGGCCGTTCTTCCGGCGAGGTGATCGAACCATCCCTTCAGGCCCGCGTAGGGCGACCGCCTTCGCAGCTTCACCGTGTCCATCAGCTTCATCACCCCTCCCGGATCGTTGCCCGCGGCTGCCCCTTTGCCATCCTCTTCCCCCCGCTCACCTATCCCGATCGGTGATCCCGTAGCGCTTGAGCTTCTCCATGAACGGGCGGAGCGAGATCCCGAGGGCGCGGGCTGTGCGCGTGCGGTTCCAGCCGTGGCGCTCGAGCTCGCGGAGGATCAGGGCGCGCTCATAGGCCTGCATCCGCTCCCGGAGAGTCGCCCCTTCCCCTTCCGCCGGATTCCCCGCGGCGGGGAGCGCGCCTTCCGCCGGGCCGGGCCGCGGGGCCTCGGCGCCCGCTGAGACGATCTTCTCGGAGAGGAGATCGGGGGTGATCGGCTCCCCCGGCGACAGGAGCGTGACGGCGCGCTCGATCTCGTGCTCGAGCTCGCGGACGTTGCCGGGAAAGCGGTACGCCTGCAGGCGGTCGAGAGCGTCGGCGGTGATTCCGGTCACGATCTTCTTCGCCCGGCGCGCGTACTTGTGCAGGAAGTGATCGACCAGGAGCGGCACGTCTTCCATGCGCTCGCGCAGCGGCGGCATGCGGATGGGGAAGACATGGAGGCGGTAGTAGAGATCCTCCCGGAAGCGTCCCGACCTCACCGCCTCCTCCAGGTCGCGGTTCGTGGCGGAAATGACGCGCACGTCCACCTTGCGGACGGACGTGTCACCCACGCGCTTGATCTCGCCCTCCTGCAGCACGCGCAGCAGCCCCGCCTGGAGCGCGGGCGGCATGTCGCCGATCTCGTCGAGGAAGATCGTCCCGCCGTCGGCCACTTCGAAGAGCCCCTTCTTCTCCTCCACGGCGCCGGTGAACGCGCCCTTGCGGTGGCCGAAGAGCTCGCTCTCGAGCAGGCTCTCCGAGAGCGACGCGCAGTTCTGCGCGACGAAGAGCCGCCCGCGGCGCGGGCTGTTGTAGTGAATCGCCCGGGCGACGATCTCCTTTCCCGTGCCGGTCTCCCCCGTGATCAGCACCGTGGTGGGCGAATCGATCACGCGCGTGAGGAGATCGAAGACGCGCTGCATCGCGGGGGAGCGCCCGATGATCTGATCGAAGCCGTAGAGGCTCTCGACCTCCCGCTTCAACTCCACGTTCTCGCGCACGAGCCGCGCGTTGAGCTGCCGCAGCTCCTCCGCGAGTCGCCGGTTGGCCTCCTCGAGATCGTGGGTCTCCAGCGCGCGCTTCACCTTCTGGCGTATCTCGGTCTCCTCCCAGGGCTTCGTGAGGTAGAGGTAGACCTTCCCGTTGTTGATCGCCTCGATGGCCGAGCCCATGTCGCTGTAGCCGGTGAGGATCATGCGGATGGCGTGGGGGCGCAACGCGATGCTCCGCTCGAGGAGCTCGGAGCCGGTCATGCCGGGCATCCGCTGGTCGGCCAGGATCAGGGCCACGTCCCGATCGCGGAGGATCCCGAGGGCCTCCTCGCCGCTCCCCGCGGTGAGGACCTCGTACTCGTCCTTGAAGGTGTACTCGATGAGCTTGAGGATGTCGGGCTCGTCGTCGACGACGAGGATCCGATGGGGCTCAACCGGGGCGGGTGCCGGCACGGCGCGCTCCATGGGGGATGACGGGGGACTGTGCAGACCATAGCCCGCGGATCGGGGCTTTTCAAGAAACAGCGCGGGCCC
>JBGPLH010000113.1:0-9005 GCA_041486365.1 Thermodesulfobacteriota bacterium
ACACCCGGCGGTCGCCCGGCGAGACGAAGCGCATCGACGCGCCGTCGGTGGCAAGGATCGAGAAGACGCGCCCGAAGGGTCCCACGGTGTCCAGCCGTATCGACGCGGGGCGGCTCACCGAGATCGCCTCCGAGAATCCCACCTTGCGCTTGGGCCCCGTGACCCGAACCTTCGCATAGGCCCGCAGCGTCGAGATCCGCAGGTCCCGAGCGGCCTCGCGCCGGCCGATATCGCCGGGGGCGACGTCCCTGTAGATGGGGGGGACGACGGGCGGGCCCCCGCGGATCCGGCAGCCCGGAAGGAGCGCCGGCGAGAGGGCAAGCCAGAGGGCGAGCGCGGCCGCGGGCGGCCGGATGCGCGTCAGGCGGGTTGCTGCGGGCTCAGGGGTTCTGCGTCTGCTGCTGCCGCTTGAGCTGATCGATCTTCTCCCGGAGTTTGGCTGCGTTCTCCGCCTTCGGGTCCTTGCGCAGGGCGGTCTCGTAGGTCCGGAGCGCCTTATCGCGGTTGTTCGCCTTCAGGTACGCGTCTCCGAGGTGCTCCAGCACCACCGGGTCTTCGTCGGCCATCCGCGCCGCGGCCTCCAGCTCCCGCACGGCCCCCTGGTAATCGCCCTTCTGGTAGAGCACCCATCCGAGGCTGTCGCGGATGAAGCCGTCCCGGGGCTTGAGCGCGACGGCCCGGCGGATCAGGGCCTCCGCCTCATCCAGCCGCACGCCCCGCTCCGCCCAGCTATAGCCGACGTAGTTCAGCGCGGCCGCGTTCTTCGGGTTCAGCTCCGCGACCTTCTTCATCTGCTCGACCGCCTGGTCCTGCATCTTCGCCTGGTCGTAGATGATCGCGAGGGTGTAGAGGGCGCGTTCGCTCTTCGGGTCCCTCGCGATCACCTCCTGCACGGCGCGGATGGCGTCGGGCGTGCGCTTGTCCTTCGCGTACAGCCCCGCAAGCGCGAGCCGGAGATCCGTGGCGGTGGGATCGCTCTTCGTGGCCGTCTCCAGCACGACGATCGCCTTGCGGATGTCCCCGCCGCGCTCGTAGAGGTAACCGAGGTGGGTCTGGCTGTCGGTGTAGAACTGCGAATCGGTGGGGATCCGGCGGAACTCGGCGAGCGCCCGGTCGTATTGCTTCGACTCGATCAGCGTGACGGCGAGGTAGTAGCGCACCTGGTGAACGTCGGGGCGCGCGCTGAGGATCCGCTCGAAGCGCGCGATCGCCCCGGGATAGTTCTTCCGCTCGTACTGGAGCAGGCCGAGGCGGGCGACGTTGTCGAGGTCCTCGGGGTCGATCTTCTCCAGGCGCGTCAGCGTGCGGGTCGCGCCGGCCGTGTCCTTCACCTTGATCTGCACGCGGCCGATCCGGCCGAGCACCTGCGGATTGTCCGGATCGAGGGCGAGCGCGCGGCGGTAGACTCGCAGCGCGTCCTTGTCCCGGCCCTTCCCCTCGTACACGCCGCCCAGCTCGACGAGCGTTCCGACCCGGTCCCCGCCTGTGCGCCCCACCCGCTCGTAATCCCGCTCGGCGGCCTTCCAGTTCCCCTGCTCCGCATGGATGCGTCCGAGGAAGGAGCGAACCTTGGCATTGTCCGGATTGCGCGCGAGAAATCGCTGGAGGGTCGCGGCGCCTTGATCCTTCCTCCCCTGCTCGACCTGGACCGATGCGAGCAGCACCACGACGTCCTCGTTCTCAGGGTCCTTGGCGAGCACCAGCCGGTAGTCACGCTCGGCATCGGGGTAGCGCTTCTGGGCATATGCGATCCCGGCGAGGAGCGTCCGAGCCTTCAGGTTGTCCGGCTCGAGCTCGGCCGCCTTGCGCACGTGCTCGATGGCGTCGTCGAGCGATCCGTGGGCGATTTGGAGGCTGCCGAGATCGAGGCGCAGCTCGGCGGAGCGCGGGTCGTACAGGACGGCGAACTTGTACTCGCGGATCGCCCCGCCGACATCGCCCTCGGCCAGCGCCTGCTGGGCAAGGCTGAAGTGGAAGCCCGCCATCGCCTCCCGGTCGCGCAGGACGATCACCTTCCGCTTCGGCTGTTCCTTCCCCCCGCCGAAGGGAAGGTGGTCCAGCCCGTGCGCGCAACCGGCGAGCGACAGCGCGGTCGCGACCAGGAGAGCGAGCCCACGGCTCCCCCGCACCCCGTCACCCGCCTTCCAGGGGCCCTTCTCCGACCGCATCCGGTGTCGCTCCTTCCCCGCGGCGCCGCTTCCCGGCCCGCGGACCCCTCTTGTCTCAGGCATACCCCGTTTCGTCAAGAACGACACCCCTCCATCCTGTTGGCCGCTTCGCTCCACCGGCCCTGAGGTCCCGCCGGGACCCTACGCGCACGTGCGCTCGATGGGCACGGACCGCCCCGTGGCGGCGGAGCGGTAGCAGGCGTCGGCGATCTCCACGGCACGCATCCCGTCGGTGACCGTGATCGGGGGCGGCCCGCCGCGGCGGATCGCTTCCACGAAGGCCCGCAGCGTCTCCCGCACCGTCGGCACCGGCGCGGGCGGGCAAAGATCCGTCCGCTCGGATCCGTGGATCCGGAAGGCGAAGCCGCACACGTGGTCCCCGACCAGCTGGCCCCCCTCTCCCACCAGCTCGATCCTTCCCGACCGGCTCCGCGTCGCCTTGGAGCTGTCTACCAGGGCAACCGTGCGGCCCGAGGACAGCCGCATCACCGCGCCGAAGCTATCCTCGAGACCCGGGTTGATCACCCGGCGCGTTTCGCAGGAGACCCGATCCACCTCCTCCCCCGTGAGATGGCGCAGGAGATCGAAGAGGTGAATGCCGGTGTGCAGGATGTTCCCGCCCCCCGCGACGGCCGGGTCGGCCTGCCAGGTGAGACGGCTGGGCTCCATTCGCTGCGAGAGGCTCACCGCGTGCAGCGGCGCGATGGACGGCACGTGGGCCGCGAGCGTGCGCACGACCGAGTTGAAGCGGAGCGTCTGGGCCACCATGACCGTGACGCCGCGTCCTTCGACCGCCCGGGCGATGCGCGTCGCCGCCGCCCCGTCCACCGCCAGCGGCTTCTCGATCAGGACGTGCTTCCCCTGCGCCGCGGCCCGCTCGATGATGGCGGGATTCAGGTCCGGAGTCGTCACGACGGCCACCGCGTCCACGCCGGGATCCGCCGAGAGAGCGGCGGCGTCTCCGTGGTAGCGAAGACCCCGCTCAGCCGCCCAGGCCTCTCCCGCCTTCCGGTCCCGCCGGCAGACGGCCACGAGGCGCGCCCCGGGGACATCTTCCAGCAGGTGGCCCGCGTACCGCCTGCCGTGAACCCCCAGGCCGATGAGCCCGAAGTTTATATGGGGGTCAGGCATGACTTATTGACTTTCCGGGCCGCCCGCCCGAGCGCGGGACGAGCCCCTTCGAGGCGATTTTTCGCCTTCGCCCGGCGCCTCGAGCAACACGAAGAACTCCCGGTTCCCCGCTTCCCCGGGCAGCGACGAGGGAACGGTCCCGAGATGCGCGAAACCCGCGTGGCGCGCCGCCTCCAGCACGCGATCGACGGCTTCCTGGTGAAGCCGCGGATCGCGCACGACGCCCCCCTTCCCGACGCGTCCCCTGCCCACCTCGAACTGCGGCTTCACGAGGGCCAGCACCTGGGCCCGCGGTGAGAGCAGTGGGGGCAGCCGGGGAAGGATCGTGCGGAGCGAGATGAAGGAGAGATCCAGGGTCGCGAGCGCGGGCTTCTCGGGGAGCGCCTCCGGCTCGAGCAGGCGGAGGTTCGTCCGATCCATCACCACCACGCGGCTATCGGTGCGCAGCTTCCATGCCAGCTGTCCCCGCCCGACGTCCACGGCGTACACGCGCCGGACGCCGCGCTGGAGCAGGCAGTCGGTGAAGCCCCCCGTGGAAGCGCCGGCGTCGAGCGCAACGGCCCCGCTCACGTCGAGCGCGAGCGCGTCGAGCGCGCCCGCAAGCTTCACACCGCCGCGGCCCGCGAAGGGGAGCCCCCCCTCCACCTCGATGGCCGCGTCCATCGGCACCCGGGTCCCCGCCTTGTCGATCCGTTTCCCTTCGACGAAAACCTTGCCGGCCAGGATGAGCGCCTGGGCCCGCTCGCGCGTCTCAATAATATCGCGCGCCACGAGCAGCCGATCGATCCGCTCCTTTGGCCCGACGGCCGGCCCGGCGGAAGCCCGGCCCTGGTCTGGAGCGGGATCGCGATCAGCCATCCTGGGAACAGCCCGGGCGTCCGCCGGGACCCATCATGTCGCGGACGACCTGGGCGATCTGCGCGGGCCGGAGGCCGAACTGCTCGTGGTACTGCTCGACGGTCCCGTGATCGATGAACTCGTCGCCGATGCCGAGCACCCGCACCCGCACGCCGTCCAGACCTAGGTCGGCGATCGCCTCGAGCACCGCACTCCCGAAGCCCCCGGTGCGGGCGTGCTCCTTGAGCGTCACGATGCGCCCCGTGCGCCGAGCCAGCCCTCCGATGAGGGCCCTGTCCAGCGGCTTGGCGAAGCGGGCATTCACCACCGCGACGTCGATCCCCTCCGCCTCCAGGATCTCCGCAGCCTCGAGCGCCGGCTTCACCATGACTCCGAAGGCCAGGAGCGCCGCGTCCGCCCCGTCGCGAAGGCACTCGGCCTTGCCGATCTCGATCTCCTTCAGATCCTCGTCGAGCGGGACTCCGAGCCCGCTCCCGCGCGGGTAGCGCACCGCGGCCGGATGGCCGCACTCGACGGCGGTCTTCAGCATGTGTTGCAGCTCGTTCTCGTCCTTCGGCGCCATCACGATCGTGTTGGGGATCGTGCGGAAGTAGGCGATGTCGAACATCCCCTGGTGGGTGGCGCCGTCGGCGCCCACGAGCCCGCCGCGATCCATCGCGAAGGTCACCGGCAGGTCCTGCACGCACACGTCGTGGATCACCTGATCGTAGGCGCGCTGCAGGAACGTGGAGTAGATGGCCGCCACCGGGCGCCAGCCCTCGGTGGCCAGCCCCGCGGCGAAGGTGATCGCGTGCTGCTCGGCGATCCCAACGTCGTAGTACCGGTCGGGGAACTCCCGGGCGAACTTGTCGAGCCCCGTCCCCGCCGGCATGGCGGCGGTGATCCCGATCACGCGGGGGTTCGAGCGCGCCAGCTTGATCATCGCCCGGGAGAAGATCTCCGTGTAGGACGGCACGGCGGACTTGCGGGCCGTGCTCTTGCCCGTGGCGACGTCGAATGTGGAGACGCCGTGGAAGCCCACCGGGTCCTTCTCCGCCGGCGCGTAACCCTTCCCCTTCTGCGTGAGGACGTGCACGAGAATCGGGCCGCTCATCCGCCGGACGTTCTCGAAGGTCTCCACCAGCGGCGCCACGTCGTGGCCGGGGATCGGCCCGACGTATTTGAAGCCGAGCGCCTCGAAGACCACGCCGGGCGAGAAGAAGGTCTTCACCGACTCCTCCCAGCGCTTCGCCCAGTGGACGAGATCCTCGCCGATCCCGGGGACCGAGCGCAGGAAGACCTTCACCTCGTCCTTGATCTTGCGGAAGAGCGGAGCGGTGAGCTTGCGGCTCATGAAGGAGTTGAGGGCCCCGACGTTCTCCGAGATGCTCATCTCGTTGTCGTTGAGCACGACGATGAGGTTGTCGCCCCGGATCCCGGCCTGGTTGAGCCCTTCCCAGGCAATCCCCGCCGTGAGGGCCGCGTCGCCGAGGATCGCGACGACCTTCTCGTCCCCGCCGCGCAGCCGGATCCCCTCCGCGATGCCCAGCGCCGCGGAGATCGACGTCCCCGCGTGTCCCGCGCCGAACACATCGTAGGGGCTCTCCGCGCGGCGGAGGAAGCCGGAGATCCCGCCGGGCTGGCGGATCGTGCGCAGCTGCTCCCGGCGCCCGGTGAAGAGCTTGTGGGCGTAGGCCTGGTGGCCCGTGTCCCACACGATGCGGTCGCGGGGGGCGTCGAAGACGCGATGGATGGCGATGGTGAGCTCGACGGCGCCCAGGCTGGATGCGAGGTGGCCACCCGTCCGCGAGACGCACTCGAGCAGCCGATCGCGCACCTCCTGGGCGAGGGCGGGCAGCTCCTCCAGGGGGATGTCGCGAAGGTCCTGGGGCCGATCGATCCGGTCGAGCCGGCGCGTGGTTCCGGGCATCTAGCGATCCCTGTCTCGAAGATAGATGGCGAGGGCGCGCAGCGGGTCGGCGGCGGTCCCGAAGGCCGAGAGGCTTTCCAGGGCGATCCCGGTGAGCTCGGCGGCGCGGCGGCGCGACTCGGACACCCCGAGGAGCGCCGGGAAGGTGGCCTTGCCGTGGATCTGGTCGGCGCCCCCGGCCTTGCCGATCGACTCGCGCGCGCCTTCGACGTCGAGGATATCGTCGGTGATCTGGAAGACGAGCCCGACACACTCGCCGTAGCGGGCCAGCGCCTTGATCTGGGCCGCGTCGGCGCCGCACAGCCGCGCGCCGCCCGTCACGCTCGTCACGATGAGGTTCCCCGTCTTGTTCACGTGGATGTACTCGAGGAGCGGAAGCCCCACCGGCTTCCCCTCGCTCTCGATGTCCACCACCTGTCCGCCCACCAGGCAGGTCGACCCCGCCCTGTGTGCCACCTGGCTGCCCACGTCGAGCAGCAGGGCCGGATCCACGCCCTCGAAGCGGCCGCGATCCGAGAGCAACTCGAAGGCCTTCGTGAGCAGGGCGTCCCCCGCGAGGATCGCGATCGCTTCCCCGAAGACCTTGTGGCTGGAAAGCCGCCCGCGCCGGTAATCGTCGTCGTCCAGCGCCGGAAGGTCGTCGTGGATCAGCGAGTACGTGTGGATCAGCTCGAGGGCGGCCGCCAGCGGGAGCACCCGCTCCTCCGCGCCGCCCACCGCCTGCGCCCCCGCGATGACGAGGATCGGCCGGATCCGCTTCCCGCCGGCGAACACGCTGTACCGCATGGCCCGGTGGAGCGTTTCCGGCATCCGCGTTTCCTCGGGGAGGTACTCGTCGAGGAACGCGTCGATGCGCGCTCCCCGCTCCTCGAGGTACGCCTTCAGCTCGGCTCGCCCGAAGCCCTGGGGCCATGCGTCGCGGGGGGGCACGGTCGCGCTCGCCTCCTGATCACCCTAGTCGGCCCTCCCTGCGGGCGGGACCTCCGTCAGGTATCGTCGTCGCGATCGAAGGGCTTCGTCACGACCTTCCCCTCGCCATCGCGCGTGACGAGCTCGATTCGCTTTTCCGCTTCGTCCAGTTTCTGATGACACAGGCGGGAGAGCTTCACTCCCTCCTCGAAAAGCTTCAGCGCCTCCTCCAGCGGAATCTCCCCCTCCTCCAGACGCTCCACCACGCCTTCCAGCCGCTTCAGGGCCTCCTCGAAGCGGGTCTTGTCGGCTGCGGCCGGCGGGCGTGCCATCGGGCGCCTCACGGGGATGGGCGGATCAGAGAAGGGAACGGGAAAACGCTCGATCTGCGGGGAGTATACCGCCGGGTGAAGACGCGTCAAGGATTGGAATTTCAGGGGGATTTCACACGGGAGCCGATGGGCGGTCGGGCCTCCTCCGGAGCCCGATCCCGGGCCTCCTCCACCCGCGCCGTGAGCCGGGCGCGGCGCACCGTCACCTCGATCAGGCTCCCCGACGGCGCCTGCTCCGCCCCGCGCACGATGGCGCCCGAGGGGATCGCGCGGGTGATGCTGTAGCCGCGGTCGAGAACCGCGAGGGGCGAGAGGGTCTCCAGTCGGCCGGCCACGCCCCCGAGCTTCGCGCGCGCTACTTCGATCCGGTGACGGGCGAGCGTCCCGAGGCGGAGGGCGCCGTCGTTGATGCGCGCACGCCGCTCGCGGACGGCGTCGCGGGGAGAGAGCAGCGCGAGCCGCGCTAAGAGCGACGCGAGGTGCCGGCGGCTCTCCGCAAGCGCGCGCGAGGCGCCCCGCCGGAGCCGCTCGGAGAGATCGTCCAGGCGCTGCGCGTCGGCCTCCAGACGCCGCCGCGGGTGGATCAGGCGGCGCGCCGTCTCGGCCGTGCGACGCCGGAGATCCGCGAGCAGGGTCCGGCCCGACGCTAGGAGCCGGAGCGAGAGCGCGCCCACCTGCTCCACGAGCGCCGTCTTCTCCCGCACCACGATCTCGGCCGCCGCCGAGGGCGTGGGGCACCGGAGATCCGCGACGAGATCGGCGAGCGTCCAGTCGATCTCGTGACCCACCGCGGAGATCACGGGGACGCTCGCGGCGGCGATCGCCCGGACGACGCGCTCGTCGTTGAAGGCCGAGAGATCCTCCGCCGAGCCCCCGCCCCGCGCGAGGAGGATCACGTCGAGTCCCCGCGCCTCCTCCAGCGCCCGGAGCGCCGCGACGATCTCCGCGGGCGCGTCCGCGCCCTGCACCTTGCAGGGGCTCACGAGGATCCGGAGGTTCGTGTAGCGCCGGTCCAGCACGCGCAGCACATCGCGAATGGCCGCGCCCGTGGGCGAGGTCGCCACGCCGATTGTCTGGGGCAGGAAGGGCAGCGGGCGCTTGCGCGCGTCGTCGAAGAGCCCCTCGGCTTCGAGCCGCAGCCGGAGCTGCCGCAGCGCCTCGGCGGCGGCTCCCTTCCCCACCTCCTCCAGCGACTCGGCGACGATCTGATATTCGCCCCGCGACTCGTAGACGCCCACGGTGCCCCGCGCGAGAAGCGTCATGCCGTCGCGCGGGACGAATCCGATCACGCCGAGGGTGTTGCGGAAGGCGACGAGGCGAAGCTGCGAGCGGTCGTCCTTGAGCGTGCCGTAGCCGTGGCCCGATCCGGCCACCCGGAAGTTCGACAGCTCCCCCACGACCCAGACGCGCCCCACGTCGCGCTCGATGGCGAGGCGCACGCGCGCGGTCACGTCGCTCACGGAGAGGGGCTTCTGCCGGGATCCGGCGGGCTGGGGGATGAGGTCCATGGATCGCTCCGGGGACACTTTCGTCCGGAGCGGGACGCGCGTCAAGGCGCGACGACCACCTCTACAATCCCGTGAAGATCAGCCCCGCCACCTGGTTCACGTCCTTGAAGACGGTCAGCGTGAGCGGGCCGCAGTGGAGCGCGCCGTGGCGCTTCGCCCAGGCGCGGGCCGCGGCCGGAGAGCGGTGGCG